>NZ_LMHR01000062.1:0-59772 GCF_001428465.1 Rhodanobacter sp. Root179
GTACATGCCCGGACGTGCTCACGTGAATCAGTCACTTGCGTGACCGATCCACGTCCGGCCATCCACGTCCGACCATCCATGGCCGGGCTTCGAGGTTGAAAAAATCACAACCTCTCAGAACTTGATCCGGAAGCCCATGTTGAAGGCGTTGTATCGCTGGCTGGTATCGCTGAAGCGGGCGTTGTAGCCGATCCAGCTGGTCACCTTCGGGGTGAGCTGGGCGGACAGCCCCAGGTCGACCGTGCCCCAGGCCTTGTCCGGGACGAAGCCGACCATCGAGAACGAGCCGTTCATGGTGTTCAGGCCGGTGCTGATCGCGCGCACGGAGTCGGCCTTGCTGTCGCGCGTCCAGGCCAGTTCGGCGTAAGGCGACATGACCAGGTTGGCCACCTGCCACTGACCTTGCAGCCGCCAGCCGATGCTGCCCAGCAAGGCGCGCCGGCGCTGCTTGCCGAACCACATGGCGGTGGCGTCGCTGCCGATTTCGGCATAGCCGTCGACCTTCGCGTCCTGCCATTCGAAGCTGGCGAACGGGCCGGTGCGGATGTCGTCGAAACTGAACCACCAGCCGCCGTTGATGTTGGCACCGACGTGCGAGCCGTCGGTGTTGCCGACTTCGCTGATGCGCGCCGCGCCGACCTGGAAGTTGCGCTCGATGTGCTTGAAGTCGGATTGGCCGTAATGGACGATGCCGCCCACGTAGCCGCCGCCGGCCTGCCACGTCACATAGCCCAGGCCCGAGTAGTCGACCAGGTGGTAGCCGCCGCCGCCGTTCATGTGCGCGGTGTCGCGGGCGATGCCCAGCGCCACGCCGGCGGACAGGTTCTCGTTGACGCGCATGTCGTAGCCCAGCGTGAAGTGCGCGTTGTCGCTGTTCACCGACGGCGAGCTGGGGCTGGCGTCGAAACGCTGCTGGGCATAGTCGATGTTGACGAAGGCGCGGGTGCCTTCGCCCAGGCTGTCCTGCAGGATCTGGTTGTGCAGGGCACGGCCATAGGCGGTGATCGCGGACAACGGTGCTTCACCGAGCAGGGAGACCTGCTGCGGCGCGGCCAGTTCGGACGACACCACCTGGCCGAGCATCCGGTGCGCAGCGGTCGTGGGGTGGACGCCGTCGGCGAACAGATAGTTCTGGTCCGCGCCGGCGGCGACCAGGGTCGTGCCGTCGCAGTCGTGGGAGCTGGACGTGGTGCAGGCCGGCGTGGTGACGTTTACGAAACCATACTTGCCCGGATCGGCCAGCACCTGGTCGAACAGCGCGTAGGCATTCACTGCCAGCGTGTGGTCGCCCAGGCCCGCATTGAGGATCTGGTTGTAGGACTGCGACACGTCGGTAAGCACGCCGCTGATGCCCGGCACCAGGGCCTCGTTCGCCCGGGCCGACGGGGTGGCGCCGATGTTGGGCAGGTTGAACACCACCAGGTGCTGGGCGCCGGCCTGTTTCAGCTGGTTGATCAGCGCCACTTCCTGGGTGGCCGCGGCGTTGATGTTCGTCGTCGCCTGCTGCAGGGTTTCGCCGTAACCGGGGATGACCACGCCCACGCCGTACTGGGTGGAGTGATAGAAGATGTCGTTCGCGCCGCCCCAGATCATGTACAGGCTGTGCGGATCGGCCCTGGCGCCGTTGGCCAGGTAACCGTTGACCTGCTGGGTGATGGTCTGGATCTGCGGCGCCGGATCGCTGTTGGTGGTGATGCCCGCGCCGCCGTAGGCGTAGTCGCTGCCGCCCAAGCGGGATGGCTGCAGGTCGAGGCCCAGCTGGTCGGCCACGTTCTGCACGGTGACCTGGCCGGGATTGGTGGTGAACTTGTCGTACGCGCCGGCGGTGTTGGGCAGGTTGCCCGCATCACTGAGGCTGTCGCCGAACACCACGACATGGTTGAACGTGGAGCGATCGGTGGCCTGCGCGGCGTTGGCCAGCAGCATGGCGGCGGCGATCGCGCCGGCCAGATGACGTGTGCGAAGCATGCGTGGACTCCTGGAGTAGCGGCCCCGGAAGGACCGCGTAGATATTTCACTAAAGTAACGGAAAGCCTGCGGCTGCACCATCGACGTCAGTTCTTGCGAGCCTTCGCAAAAGCATCCGCAAAGGCGCCGCTGGCGGGTGGTGGCGTGGGTTTGGGCAGGCCGCCACGGCTGGGCGGACGGCCATCGCGTGGTCCGCGGCCTTCCGCTGCGCCGGCGCCGCGCTCGCGCGTCTGTCCGGGTTCGTCGTCCAGCCGCATGCTGAGGCCGATGCGCTGGCGCGGCAGGTCGACTTCCATCACCTTGACCTTGACGATGTCCCCGGCCTTTACCGCGTCGCGCGGGTCCTTGACGAAGGTATGCGACAGCGCCGAGACATGGACCAGGCCGTCCTGGTGCACGCCGATGTCGACGAAGGCACCGAACGCCGCCACGTTGGTGACGCGGCCTTCGAGGATCATGCCCGGCCGGAGATCCTTCACGTCCTCGACGCCTTCGGCGAAGCTCGGCGCCACGAATTCCGGGCGCGGATCGCGGCCGGGCTTCTCCAGTTCCTTGAGGATGTCGCGCACGGTCGGCACGCCGAATTTCTCGTCGGTGAACTGTTCGACCTTCAGCCCGCGCAGGAAGCCGGTGTCGCCGATGATGTTGCGCACCTCGCGGCCGCACTGGGCGATGATCCGCTCGACCACCGGATAGGCTTCCGGATGCACCGAGCTGGCGTCCAGCGGATTGTCGCCGTTCGGCACGCGCAGGAAACCCGCGCATTGCTCGAATGCCTTGTCGCCCAGCCGCGGCACTTTCAGCAGCGCCTTGCGGTTGGCGAACGGACCGTTGGCGTCGCGGTGCTTGACCACGTTCTCGGCGACGCTGGCGCTGAGGCCGGCGACGCGGGACAGCAGGGCGGCCGAGGCGGTGTTGACGTCCACGCCGACGGCATTGACGCAATCCTCGACGCGGGCATCCAGCGCGCGGGCCAGCTTGATCTGGTTCACGTCGTGCTGGTACTGGCCCACGCCGATCGCCTTCGGCTCGATCTTCACCAGCTCGGCCAGCGGGTCCTGCAGGCGGCGGGCGATCGACACCGCGCCGCGCAGGGTGACGTCGAGGTCGGGGAATTCCCTGGCGGCGGTTTCGGACGCCGAATACACCGAGGCGCCCGCCTCGCTCACCACGATCTTGGCGATCGTGTGCGAGGCGTCGGCCTTGGCCAGGCCCTTGATCAGTTCGCCGGCCAGCTTGTCGGTCTCGCGCGAGCCGGTGCCGTTGCCGATCGAGATCAGGTCGACGTGATGCTGCTTGCACAGCCGGGCCAGCGAGGCCAGCGATTCGTTCCACTGCCGCTTCGGCTCCAGCGGGTAAATGGTATCGGTGGCGAGGACCTTGCCGGTCGCGTCGACCACGGCGACCTTGCAGCCGGTGCGGATACCGGGGTCCAGCCCCATCACCGTCTTCGCGCCCGCCGGGGCGGCCAGCATCAGGTCCTTCAGGTTGTCGCCGAACACCCGGATCGCCTCGTCCTCGGCACCTTCACGCACGCGCCCGAACAGGTCGAGGGTGAGGTGCAGGTGCAGCTTCACGCGCCAGGTCAGGCGCACGGTTTCGCGCAGCCAGGCATCGGCGGCGCGGCCGCGGTTGTGGATGTTCGCGTGCGCCGCCACCCGGCCCTCGGCTTCGGCGTGGCCCTGCTCGCTGTCGGCGGCGGGTGCCAGCTCGATCTCGATCACGCCTTCGTTGCGGGCGCGCATCAGTGCCAGCAAGCGATGCGAGGGAATCTTGCCGATCGGTTCGACGTGGTCGAAGTAGTCGCGGAACTTCGCGCCCTCGTTCTGCTTGCCCTCGACCACGGTCGCGCGGATCTGCCCCTGCGTCCACAGCCAGTCGCGCAGCTCGCCGACCAGGTGGGCGTCTTCGGCGATCGATTCCATCAGGATCGCGCGGGCGCCATCCAGCGCCGCGCGCACGTCGGCGATGCCTTTCTCCGCGTCGACGAAGGACTCGGCGAACGCTTCCGGGGTCAGCGTGGGATCGTCGCGCAGGCCCAGCGCCAGCGGTTCCAGCCCCGCCTCGCGGGCGATCTGCGCCTTGGTGCGGCGCTTGGGCTTGAACGGCAGGTACAGGTCTTCCAGCCGCGCCTTGGTGTCGGCGGCGAGCAGGTCGGCCTTCAACGTGTCGTCGAGCTTGCCCTGTTCCTCGACGCTGGCGAGGATCGCCGCGCGACGTTCTTCCAGCTCGCGCAGGTAGCGCAGGCGTTCTTCCAACAGGCGCAGCTGGGTGTCATCGAGGCCGCCGGTGACCTCCTTGCGATAGCGCGCGATGAACGGCACGGTGGCGCCGCCGTCGAGCAGTTCGACCGCGGCGCGGACCTGGGCGGTGCTGGCGGCGATATCGGTGGCGATGCGTTGTTCGATGCTTTGCATGAGCGACTTTCGATTCCTTGCAACGGCGCGCGGCGCCGGATAAACGGGACTGACCCTCGATGATAACAAGTGATCCCGAGGGCGCTGTCCCGCCAAACAAAACGGCGCCGCGGATCGACCGCGGCGCCGCTGCTGTCCTGATTCAGGCCAGGATCACGCGTTGAACGAATTGTTCTTCTTGCCGGCGGGCGCGCCGTTGAACTCGCTGGCGCGGCCGTTCAGCACCAGGGTGCCGCAGATCATGTCGTGCAGGCCCTGCTTGCGCTGGGTCCAGCCGGCCATCAGGAAGCCGACGCCGAGAATGATCGCGCTGAGGAACTTGGCGAAATAGCGGCCCAGTGCCTTCAGGAAGCTGATCCGGTTGCCGTCCAGGTCGGTGACCCGGATGCCCAGCGCCAGCTTGCCCACCGTGCCCTGCCAGGCCGAACTTTCGCAAACCACGAAGTAGAGGATGCCCATCACCAGGATCAGCAGCATCGCCGGCCACATCGTGCCGTAGTAATGCGCGTTGGCCGCCATCATCGCGTCAGGGTTGCCGGCACCATCGAGGATCGCCTGCTGCAGCGCGGCCTTCGCCGCGGTGCCACCGAACGCCTTCTCGATCAGCATCTGCGGGATGTACAGGATGATCGCGTCGAGGATGTAGGCGGCGAAGCGCTTCCAGAAGCCGGCATAGTCTTCCAGCGCGGCGGCCGTGGTCTGCGGCAGCAGCGGTGCAGCAGGTGCGGCGTATGGGTTGCTGCCTGCGGCGGCCGCAGGTACCGCGTTCACCGCGTCGGGAAACAGCACCGATAGCGGTTGCCAGTCGGCGAGGCCTTCGTACCAGGCCAGGTCGGCCGGGCTGACCTGGCCGCTGCGCAGCCACTGGCGCACGTCTTCTTCCTTGTAGGGGCCATGTCGTTCACCGTCGCGGCCGATCCAGATCTCCATTGCGCACTCCCCATGCTGGTCAAAGTGGGCATGATGCCATGAGCGGCCGCGATTGCCGCAAGCTCAGGCCGCGTTGCGGCGCTTCAGGTGCACCAGCAGCAGCGAAATCGCGGCGGGCGTCACGCCGCTGACGCGGGCGGCCTGGCCGACGGTGGCCGGCAGCGAACGCTTGAGCTTCAGCAGCACTTCGGCGGACAGCCCGCGCACCTTGTCGTAGTCGAACCCGGCCGGGATCGGCAGGTGCTCCTGGCGTCGCTGGCGCTCAATCTCCTCGCGCTGGCGCTCGAGGTAGCCGGCGTACTTCACCTGCACCTCGACCTGCGCCACGACATCCTCGGCGGTCAGCGTCGGGCCCAGTTCGGCGACCTCGGCAAGCCTGGCGTAGTCGAGTTCGGGGCGGCGCAGCAAGTCGGTCGCGCTGGTCTCGCGGGTGACCGTGATGCCGAGCTGCCGCTGCACGGCCGCGCCCAGCGCATTCGTCGGCGAGATCCACAGCGAGCCGAGTCGCTGCAGTTCGCGCTCCACCGCGTCGCGCTTGGCGCGCAGGGCATCGAAGCGCGCCTGCGCCACCACGCCCAGCTCGAAACCCCGTTCGGTGAGGCGCAGATCGGCGTTGTCCTCGCGCAGATGCAGCCGGTACTCGGCGCGCGAGGTGAACATGCGGTAGGGCTCGATGGTGCCGTTGCTGGTGAGGTCGTCGATCAGTACGCCGATGTACGCCTCGTCGCGGCGCGGATACCACGGCGCCTTGCCCTGCACCGACAGTGCCGCGTTGAGGCCGGCGATCAGGCCTTGCGCGGCGGCTTCCTCGTATCCGGTGGTGCCGTTGATCTGGCCGGCGAAGTACAGGCCGGGGATCGCCTTGGTCTCCAGCCACGGGTTCAGGCCGCGCGGGTCGAAGTAGTCGTACTCGATCGCGTAGCCGGGACGGGTGATGTGGGCGTGCTCGAAACCCTTGATCGATTGCACCAGGGCCAGCTGCACGTCGTACGGCAGCGAGGTGGAGATGCCGTTCGGGTAGATCTCGAACGTGTCCAGCCCTTCCGGCTCGATGAAGATCTGGTGGGAGGACTTCTCGGCGAAGCGCACCACCTTGTCTTCGATCGACGGGCAATAGCGCGGGCCCACGCCCTCGATCTGGCCGGTGTACAGCGGCGAGCGGTCCAGCGCGCCGCGGATGATCTCGTGCGTGCGCTCGGAGGTATGCGTGATCCAGCAGCTGACCTGGCGCGGATGCTCGTCGCGCGAGCCGAGGTAGGAGAATACCGGCGCCGGCGTGTCGCCGGGCTGTTCGTCGAGACCGCTGAAATCGATGCTGCGCAGATCGATCCGCGGCGGCGTGCCGGTCTTCAGGCGGTCGGCGGCCACCGGCAGTTCACGCAGCTTTTGCGCCAGCGTGCTGGCCGGCGGATCGCCCGCGCGACCACCCGCGTACTGCGCCTGACCGATGTGGATCTTGCCGGCGAGGAAGGTGCCCGCAGTGAGCACCACGCTGCGGGTGTTGAACGTGAGGCCCATCTGGGTGACCACCCCGCAGACGCGTCCCCCTTCGATGATCAGGTCGTCCACCGCCTGCTGGAACAATTCGAGATTGGGCTGGGTTTCCACGAGGTAGCGGATCGCCGCCTTGTACAGGGCGCGGTCGGCCTGGCAGCGCGTGGCGCGGACCGCCGGGCCTTTCGACGCGTTCAAGGTCCGCCACTGGATGCCGGCGCGGTCGGCCGCATGCGCCATGGCACCGCCCAGCGCGTCGATCTCCTTGACCAGGTGGCCCTTGCCGATGCCACCGATGGCCGGGTTGCAGCTCATCTGGCCGATCGTCTCGATGTTGTGGCTGAGCAGCAGGGTGCGCGCGCCCGTGCGGGCGGCGGCCAGCGCGGCTTCGGTGCCGGCATGGCCGCCGCCGATCACGATGACGTCGTAACGGGTCGGGTGGTGCATCAAACTGACCTGAGCGTGCAGAAAGTGACGAAACGGGGCGACATGGTAACGCCATCAAGGGTTTGTGAGCCGAAACCGATGGATGGCACGCTTCCTGCTTAGACTGCGTCAGCACTTTCCAGGGCAGACGCTGCGCGACTACGCGCGCCGAGATCGAACTGACAGGGGTTCGATCGCGTACCGGGAAAGGAAGCAAGACGGCACCCTTCGGGGTGCCGTCGTCTTTTGTGCGGTCCGAACTGCCGTGCGCACTGGCCGGATCGCCCAAATGACGAGGCCCCGCGGTGGTAGCCGCGGGGCCTCGTGCTTTTAGATCTGGCGCTCGGCGGTCTCAGGAACAGGGGGAATCCAGGATGACCGTATTGCCGAACGCCAGAAACCGGAAATTCGCTGAAACGAAAGCAGCGTCTGCCGTCTCGTGGTGCGGGTCGATAGTCACCGAAAATGCGTGAACAAAGGGTGACTGAAAAGGAATTTTGTGCCGGACCGCGGCAGCTGATGACGTGCTGCGTCAGTCGTGTGATCCATGCCCGGAAAAACTGTGACGAGCATCACACATGGCATGGCGGTTGCATTCCCTTTGCTACCAACCACGAAGGGGATATGTCATGGACATGAGCTTCGATTTCCAACCCGTCTATCCGCATCATGACCTGCTGGTCGAACTGGGCCAGGTCGAAATGGACATCGACGAGCTGTATGACCGCAATGACAGCGAGCGTGACGCGCTGCAGCCCGACCTGGAATCGCGCATGCAGAGCCTGCTGGATGCGCTCGATCATCTGGCCGTCTGAATGAAGAACCCGCCCACGTGCGTGGTGACACCACCACGCACCGCAGGGCGAGATACCGGGGCAGCCCCACTGCGCGGCACCCCGTCGACGGTCAGTGATTCAACACGCTGCCGATGATTTCGGCGAGATTGCGGGACAGCCCGCGATGCGCCGACAGCTCCACGATCACCGTCCGCGCCGCCTCGCGCCGCCGCGGCTCCAGCCGCTGCCAGCCGTTGAACGCCGTGGCCAGTCGCGCCGCGACTTGCGGGTTCAGCGCATCCAGCGACACCAGGCGCTCGGCCAGCAGGCGATAGCCGGCACCATCGATGCGATGGAAGCCGCTGGGGTTGTTGCGCACGAACGCACCCAGTAGCGACTGCACCCGGTTCGGATTCTTCAGCGTGAACGCGTCGTCGCGCTCCAGCAGTTGCACGCGCTCCAGCGCGGGCTCGCCCGGCAATTGCGCCTGCACCGCAAACCACTTGTCCAGCGCCAGCGCATCGCCGGCATGACGTGCGCGGTATTCGAGCAGGGCTGCGGACGCCTGCGGCGCGCCACTGCGCACCAGCACGGACAGCGCGGCGAGGCGATCGGTCATCCCCGGCGCGTCGCGGAACTGCGCGGCCGCCAGCTCGGCCGCGCCGTCACGGTCCAGCAAGGCCAGCAACTCCAGCACGCGGCGCTTGAGCCGGCGACGCGCCTGGCTGACGGCGTCCAGCGCGATGCTGGTGTGCGCGGCCAGCGCGACGTAGCGCTGGCGCAGGGCGTCGGCGCCCAGGCGCGCGGCCAGCCGCTGCTGCAGTTCCTGGCGCAACTGGTGAATGCGCTGCGGATCGATCGCCGACTCGCGCTCGGCCAGTTCCACCTCGCCCGGCGGAGTCAGCAGGTCGGCCAGCAAGGCGTCGTCGATCGTGGCGTTGCCGAACAGCGAGGCCAGCGCATCGCACCAGGCCAGCAAGGCGTCGGACGCGTTGCCGTCGCGCAGGTTCTCGTAGGCACGCGCCGCCAGTTGCTGGCCGGCTTCCCAGCGGTTGAAGCCGTCGATGTCGTGGGCCAGCAGCAGGGCCAGCTCATCCGGTGCGTAGTCGCACTCCAGCACCACCGGCGCGGAAAAGCCCCGCAGCAGCGACGGCACCGGCGCGGTGATCACGTTGGTGAACACGAAGTCCCGTTCGGCCTGGTCCAGCACCACCACCATCTCGTTCGATGGTCCGGACGTCTGGCCGTCCAGATGCAGGGGCAGCATGTCGCCGTGGCGGGTGAACAACGCCAGCTTCACCGGGATCGGCAGCGGCGGCCGTGCCTCCGTGCCGTTGCCGCCGGGCGCGCGCTGGCCCAGGCTCAGCGTGTAGGTATGCGCGGCTGCGTCGTACTGGCCGTGAGCCTTCAGTCGCGGCGTGCCGGCCTGGCCGTACCAGGCCAGGTACGGGGAGAGGTCGGTGTCGTTGGCCTCGCCCAGCGCGGCGAGGAAGTCCTCGATCGTGGCGGCGCGCCCGTCGTTGCGCTCGAAATACCGGTCCATGCCGCGGCGGAAGCCGTCCTGGCCCAGCGCGCCGGCCAGCATGCGCACCAGTTCCGAGCCCTTCTCGTAGACGGTGGCGGTATAGAAATTGTTGATCTCGCTGTACTGCGCCGGGCGCACCGGATGCGCCAGCGGGCCGGCGTCTTCGGGGAACTGGGCGCGACGCAGCAGCGACACGTCCTCGATCCGCTTCAGCGGCGCCGAGTTCATGTCGGCCGAGAAGCTCTGCTCGCGGAACACGGTGAGCCCTTCCTTCAGGCTCAGCTGGAACCAGTCGCGGCAGGTGACGCGGTTGCCGCTCCAGTTGTGGAAATACTCGTGGGCGACCACCGCCTCGACGTGGCGGTATTCGTCGTCGGTGGTCGAATCCGGATCGGCCAGCAGGCACTTCGCGTTGAAGATGTTGAGGCCCTTGTTCTCCATCGCGCCCATGTTGAAGTCGTGGGTGGCGACCACGTGGAACACGTCCAGGTCGTAGTTGCGGCCGTAGGCCTGCTCGTCCCAGCGCATCGAGCGCTCCAGCGCGTCCATCGCGTAGTGGCAGCGATCGATCGCGTCGGGCTCGGCCCAGATCTTCAGCTGCACCGCGCGGCCGTCGGCGGTGACGTAGTCGCGCTCGATCACCTCCAGCCGGCCCGCGACCAGGGCGAACAGGTAGCTCGGCTTGGGATGCGGATCGACGAAGCGCGCCCAGTGCCGGCCGCCCTCCAGCTCGCCGGCGCCATCCGGATTGCCGCCGGCCAGCAGCACCGGGAAGCGCGCGCGATCGGCGCGCAGGGTGACCGTGTAGCTGGACAGCACGTCGGGCCGGTCGGGGAAGAAGGTGATGTGGCGGAAGCCCTCGGCCTCGCACTGGGTCAACAGGAAGCCGGCCTCGCGCGAGCCGGACAGGTACAGGCCTTCCAGTGCGGTGTTCGCCGCCGGGCGCAGCCGCACGCGGGTCTCCAGCACGCTGCCGTCGCGGGCGCCGTCGACTTCCAGCACGTTGTCGGCGTAGCGGTAGGCGGTGGCGGGCAACGGCACGCCATCCAGGCTGATCGACAGCAGCTGCAGGTCCTCGCCATCCAGGCGCAGCGGCGCGTCCTGGGCGGGGTCGCGGCGCAGGCGCAGGCGCGAACACAGTTCGCTGGCGTCGATGCCGAGGTCGAAATCCAGTTCGACCGTCTCCACGCGCCAGGCTGGCGCACGGTAGTCGCAAAGACGGATCAAGGCCGGGGCGGCTTGCTCGGGGAGTGCATGCATGGGATAGAGATGGGGCGTGGGGATCGAAAAGGATACCATGCACCTGTTAAACCACAGGAAAATCCCATGGGTGCGACGCGCTACACCGCCCGGCTCAGCCGCCTTGGCGATCAGGACATCGTGGTGCTGACGGACGTCGATGGCGGCCGCTGCATCCGCATCGCGCGACGTGGTGCGGCCCTGCTCAGCTTCGAGGCCGATGTCGACGGCACAACCCGCGACCTCGCCGCCGGCTATGAAGACGCCAGCGAGATCGTGCACCGGCCGGGTTCGCGCTTCGCGATCATGGTGCCGTTCGCCGGCCGCATCGCCGATGCGCGCTATGACTTCGACGGCCAGCCGCAGGATCTCGATCCGGGCGTCAGCGGTGCCGATCGGGCCAGCCGCCACGGCTTCGTGCGCGACGCGGTGTTCGAGGTCGCCGATCTGGGTGCGGACGACGATGCCGCCCGGGTCACCCTGCGCACCAGCGCGATCCGCCCGCAGCCGGGCTATCCGCACGCGATCGACCTGGCGGTGACGTTCACCCTCGACTACGCCGGACTCGGCCTGGAGGCCGTCATGCGCAACGTCGGCGACAGCGCGGCGCCGTGCTTCTTCGGCTGGCACCCATACTTCCGCGTGGCCGATGGCGAGGTCGACGACTGGCAGCTGCAGATTCCCGCGCAGACCCTGATCCGCACCGGCGCCGACCTGATCGCGCTGGCCGGCGCCGAGGCGCATGTGCCGCTGGACGATGCGCCGGCGCTGGATTTCCGTCGGCCGCGGCTGATCGGCGACAGCATCCTCGACCAGGGCTATACCGACCTGGCGGCCGACGCCGATGGCCGCATCCGCACCCGCCTGGTCGATCCGGCCAGCGGCTTCGCCGTCACGGTGTGGCAGGAGCGCGGCGTGATGCACGCGTTCACCGCCGACACGGTGAGCCGCGATGCGCGCCGCGCGATCGCGCTGGAGCCGATGGAATGCATGGCCGACGCCTTCAACCGTCCCGAATGCGCCGCGGCGATCCGGCTGGAGCCGGGCGCCGAGCGCATTTTCCGCTGTGGCGTGGAGATCGAATCGTGAAAGATGCCCTGCCGTGTTTCGACGACATCCGCGATGCCGCCGCGCGCATCGCCCCGCACGCGCGACCCACCCCGGTCCTGCGCAGCGCCCGGCTCGATGCGCTGGCCAACGCCGAGCTGCACTTCAAGGGCGAGCACCTGCAGCGTGGCGGCGCGTTCAAGTTCCGCGGCGCCTGCAATGCCGTGTGGTCGCTCGACGACGCCACGGCGGCGCGCGGCGTGGTCACCCATTCCTCCGGCAACCACGGCAACGCGCTGGCGCTGGCCGCAGCCACCCGCGGCATCGCCGCCCATGTGGTGGTGCCCGAAGGCGCGGTGCGCGCCAAGCTGGAGGCGATCGAGCGCGCCGGCGCGATCCTGCATCGCTGCGCGCCGACCCAGGCGGCCCGCGAGGCGAAGTGCGCCGAAGTGCAGCGCGACACCGGCGCCGAGCTGGTGCATCCGTATGCCGACACGCGGGTGATGGCCGGGCAGGGCACGCTCGCCCTCGAACTGCTGCAGCAGGCCGGCGCGCTGGACGCGCTGATCACCCCGGTCGGTGGTGGCGGCCTGGCCAGTGGCGTGGCGATCGCCGCCCACGGCCTCGACCCCGCGCTGGCGCTGTTCGGCGCCGAGCCGCTGGGCGCCGACGACGCGGCGCGTTCGCTGGCCCAGGGCACGCGGGTCACCAGCGTGGTGCCCGACACCGTCTGCGACGGCCTGCGCGCCCTGATCGGCGAGCGCAACCTCGACGCGCTGCGCGCTCATCATGTCGAGGTGATCACGGTCAGCGACGCGGAGACCATCGCGGCCATGCAGTTGCTGTGGACCGAGCTGAAGCAGGTGGTGGAAGTGTCCAGCGCCACCGTGCTGGCGGCGATCCTGCAGCAGCCGCAACGCTTCGCCGGCAAGCGCGTCGGCGTGGTGCTGACCGGTGGCAACGTGGATCTCGCCGCGTTGCCGTGGTGATCAGGCGCGGCGTTTCGCACCCACGCCGCTGACCGCCACCAGCCCGGCCAGCACGAACACGATGCCGAGCAGCTCCATCATCGACGGCTGCTCGTGCAGGATCAGCCAGGCCAGCAGCACGCTGACGATCGGCACGCCCAGGCTGGAAATGCTGGCCACCGTGGTCGGCAGCCGCTGCAGCACGATCGACCACAGCCACCAGGCCAGGCTGGAGGCCAGCAGCACGCTGTAGGCCAGTCCTGCGACGAAGGCCGCGTTCCACTCGATCGCCCGCTCCGGCACCGCCAGCGCGATCGCGCCCAGCACCATGCCGCCCAGCAGCATCTGCCACGCGGTGAGGTTGAGCACCGACGGCGCGTGCCGCTGGAACATCCGCTTGCTGAGCACCGTGCCGGCCGCCCAGGCCGCGCCGCCGGCGATCGCCAGCGTGGTGCTCAGCGCGCTGCCCAGGTCATGCCACGGTTCGATGATGCAGAGCAGCCCGATCGCCGCCAGCCCCACGCCGATCCAGTGGCGTCGCGTGGGCCGGTCGCCCAGCACCAGCCAGGCCAGCAGCACCGCCCAGAACGGCATGGTGTAGGCGAGCAGGGCCACATGCCCGGCGCCGCCGCCGATCAGCGCCCATTGCTCCAGCCCCTGGAACGCGGTGGTCTGGCACAGGCCGATCAGCAGGGTGGGCAACAGCGGCGGTGGCCGCAGCGATTGCCGCGACAGCAGCAGCGCGCCGAACAGCACGGCAGCACCGAGCAGGTAACGCAGCGCCGCGAAATGGAACGGGCCGGCATACGCCAGCACCTGTTTCATCACGACCCAGCTGTACGCCCAGATCAGGATGGTGACGAACAGCGCGGACAGTGCGCCGCGTGAGGGCGAGGGCGACATGGGAAACCGGGCGCGGATGGGGCGACAAGTCTAGCGGGCTGGGTTAGCTTGTGCGGCACCTCGTGAGCACAAGCCAGCCATGACCAGGACCACCGAACCGCACCGTTGCCAATGGGCCGCCGCCGGCGACGCCCTGATGCGCGACTACCACGACACCGAATGGGGCACGCCGCTGCACGACGACCGCGGCCTGTTCGAGTTCCTCTGCCTGGAAGGTGCCCAGGCCGGCCTGTCGTGGCGCACCGTGCTCAACAAGCGCGACAACTACCGCAAGGCCTTCCACGACTTCGAGATCGCCCGGGTGGCTGCGATGACCGATCGCGAGCTGGAAAAATGCCTGCTCGATCCCGGCATCATCCGCAACCGCCTCAAGATCTCCTCGGTCCGCGACAACGCCGTCGCCGCGCAGAAGGTGATCGGGGAATTCGGCAGTCTGGACGTCTGGCTGTGGTCCTTCGTCGACGGCAAGCCGCTGCGCAATCGCTGGCGCGAGCAGGTCGAGGTGCCGGCCAGCACCGAACTGTCCGACCGCATGAGCAAGACGCTGAAGAAACGCGGCTTCCGCTTCGTGGGCACCACCATCTGCTACTCGCTGCTGCAGGCCACCGGGATGATCAACGATCACCTGGTGGGCTGCTTCCGGCACAAGGCCTGCGCCGAGGGACGTTGAGCGACCGATCGCTGTCGATCGCGCTGGCGCCGCCACGGCGCGGCTTCATGTGCAGGACGGGACCGCGGTCGAGAAGTGATCCTGCATGGCCTGCTCCGCCCTGGCGCGGGCTTCGGCGACGGCCTGGGGACCAAACGCCGTCCCCTGAACGGAAAAGAAGGTCAGCTCGTGCAGCCCGATCATGCCCAGGATGGCTTGCAGATACGGCACGAGAAAATCCGGCTGGCGCGCGCCAGGGCCGGAGAATCTTCCACCCGAGGACACCGCGACGAAGACCGGACGGTCCTTCAGCAGAGCCACCTTTCCGTCCCTGCCGACATCGAACGTCCGACGCACCCGGACCACGTGGTCGAGCCACAGTTTCAGCGCGGCGGGAACGGTGAAGTTGTGCATCGGCGTGCCGATCACCACGATGTCGGAAGTTTCCAGCTCACGGATCAGTTCGTCGGAGCGGGCGGCCGTGCCTGCGTCGGAGATGTCCGCCGGCGCCTGCTGGGAAACGGCGTAGTCCTCGTCGATGGGCGACAGCGCGTTGCCGCTGATGTCCCGGCGGATCACCGTGGACGTTGGCACGATCCGCCGCAGTGATCCGATGATCCGTTGCGAGAGCCGATGGCTTTCGGAGTCTTGCCCGCGCGGGCTGCAGGTGACGTGCAGGATTTTCATGAGCCGCTTCCGTGATGTCACGATGGAGCCTTCATGCTAGGCATGGCATGGCCTGCCTCCAAGGTCCATGAATGGAGATTTTGATCAGGCCATGATTGCCGCCGTCGCGACGCGCGGTGGTACATTTGTTCGCGAACCACCTGCGGAATGGACCGAGCCATGCGCGTCGCGAAAAGCCGCACCATCTCGCCGCTGGACCCGGCGGCGGCCGAACCGTTCTACCGGCAGATCTACGACCGGTTTCGGGGCGCCATCGCCAGCGGGCTGCTGAAGCCGGGTGACCGGATACCTTCGGCGCGCGTGCTGGCCACGGAACTGGGGCTGGCCCGAGGCACGATCGAGACGGCGTATGCGCTGCTGGCTGCCGAGGGCTATATCCAGGCCCGCGGCCAGGCGGGCACCGTGGTGACGCCGGGCCTCCGGCTGCAGGCGCCCGTGGCGGGCACGGTGCGCCGACCCGGCAGCCGTGTTGCCACGACCAGTTTCCGCCCCGATTCGATCCTGCCGTTCCAGATGGGCCTGCCCGCCCTCGATGCGTTTCCCCGGAAGGTCTGGGCGCGCCTGGGCGCGCGCTGCGTGCGCGCCATGCAGCCTCCGGACATGGTGCATCCCCCGGTATGCGGCCTGCCGAACTTGCGCGGCGAGATCGCCACCTATCTCCAGGTGTCGCGGGGGATCGACTGCTCGCCGTCGCAGGTCTTCGTGACGTCGGGCTACCGCCACAGCATGGAGTTGATCGCCCACGCCCTGCTGAAGGCGGGCGATCGCGTCTGGCTCGAGAACCCCGGTTACCCGCCCACGCGGGAGTTGTTGCGGCTCATGCGGATGACGGCCGTCCCGGTGGCGGTGGACGGGGAGGGCATGATCGTCGCCGATGGATTGAAGAGCGCGCCGCGGGCACGCGCCGCCGTGGTCACGCCGGGGCATCAGAGTCCGCTGTGCGTGTCGCTGTCGCTGCCTCGACGACTGGCGCTGCTGGACTGGGCGGCACGAATCGGCTCCTGGATCGTCGAGGACGACTACGACGGCGAATACCGCTACGTCAGCCGTCCCCTGCCGGCGTTGAAGAGCCTGGATCGCGATGGTCGGGTGCTTTATGCGGGCACCTTCAGCAAGGTGCTGTTTCCGGGCATCCGGCTGGCCTATCTGGTCGTGCCGGAAACACAGGTCGAACGGTTCGAACAGGTCAGCCAGGCCTTCGCCGGTGGCAGTCCCCAGCTCAGCCAGGCGCTGGTCGCGGCCTTCATGCGCGAAGGACACTTCGCGCGGCATGTCCAGCGCATGCGCAAGCTCTACGCCGAGCGTCGGGAAGCGACCGCCGCCGGCCTGGAGAGCGTGCTGGGGAAACATGTGCGCATCGACCCGCAGCCGGGCGGCATGCATCTGATCCTGCGCCTGCAGGGCAAACGGTCGGACCGCCGCCTCGTTGCGCGCATGCACGAAGAGGGGCTGTACGGCGAGGCGCTGACCGACTGGTTCGTGGGCGGCAAGGGCGCCTCGGCCCTGCTGCTCAACTTCACGAACATCGATTCCCGGCGTACCGCCGAAGGCCTGGCGCGGCGCCTGTTGAAGCTGATGTGAGAAGGCGGCACTCGGCCGGGCGAAAGAACATGGCCCAGCATGAAATCGCAATCATGGCTCTCACGATGTAGGCCAAGATGCAGGACGATGAAGTCCTTCATCAACGCATGCAAGGATTCCTCATGACCAGCCGCATCGACTACGCCAAGGCCGCCCCCGAGGGTTACAAGGCTTTCGGCGGGGTGTACCTCACGCTTCAGAAAAGCAGCCTGCCCAGGGAGCTGGTCGACCTCGTCTACCTGCGGGTTTCCCAGCTCAACGGCTGCGCCTACTGCATCGACATGCATTCCCGCGACCTGCTCAAGTCCGGACTGGCGGTGGACAAGCTTGTCCTGGTGCCGGCATGGCGCGACGCCGGCAAGCTGTTCAGTGCCCGCGAACGCCGCGCACTGGCCTGGGCGGAAACCGTGACGCGCGCGGCCGACACCGGCGTTCCCGATGCCGACTACGAGGCCGTCGCCGCCGAATTCGGCGACAGGGAGCTCGCCGATCTCACCTATGCGATCGCCTTGATGAACGCGTTCAACCGGTTCGGCATCGCGTTCCGGTCGACCCCGGCGGCGGTTGCCGCGATCGCCTGAGGCGAGCCGCCGACGAACCGGCCCCGTGCGCGGCCCTGCCGCGCACGGGGAGCTCACCCCATTCGCCAGGCCACGACACCCGGCGAATCCACAAACGGAGTCGATGACTCATGGCTTGGCTACTGCTCGGCGTCGCCAGCATCTTCGAAATCGCCTTCGCCCTCGGGATGAAGTGGTCCGAAGGCTTCACGCGCTGGCTGCCTGCGCTGTTCACCGTGGGCACCGGCTTGTCGAGCGTGTTTCTTCTTTCGTTCTCGCTGCGCACCCTGCCGGTGGGGACCGCCTATGCGGTGTGGACCGGCATCGGTGCGGCGGGCACCGCGATTCTCGGCATGGTGGTGCTGGGTGATTCTGCGGCGCCGCTGCGGTTGCTCTGCATCGCGCTCATCCTGGCGGGCGTCATCGGATTGAAGCTCGTTTCGGGAAGCTGAGGGCGGGCGCGCCACGCTGCAGGCCGCGGGCCGGAGGCAATAGACTGGGCCCTCGAGTCTGCGGAGCCCACCCATGCGCAACCTGGATTTCAGTTCCTGGCAGACCCTGCTGTCGACCCTGTTCGGGCTGGCGGTGATCACCCTGATCGGCGTCGGCATCCGTCTGCTGGCGATGCAGACGATCCAGCAGCGGCGCGAGCGCGAGAACCGGCAGATCAACGAACGCCTGCGCACGCTGATCGCCGCGTACAAGACGCTGGGCGGTTCCTTCACCGGCAATCTCGCGGTCGATCCCGCTCACTTGCGCGAGCTGCGGCAGCGCGAGCTGCCGGAAGGGCGCGACGACTCCGGCAGCGATCGTTCGCGGCGGATACGCGACGCCGTCGAGGCGGCGTTGTCGGACATCATCCTGCTCGGCACCGAGGAGCAGGTGCGGCTGGCGGCAATGGCCGCGGAGGAACTCGTCGCCGGGCGGCCCACGCACACGGCCGAACTGGTCGCGTCGCTGCGCGACTTTATCCGCCGGGTGCTGGACCTGGAACCGGTGCCGACCCATCTGTCCATTCCGAAACAGGGCCCCACCCGGGTCGCGGCCTCGCGCGGCAAGGGCGATGGCGCGAAGGACGGCGGCAAAGGTGGTGGTGCCAAGGGCGGCGGCGGAATGGGTGGTGGCATGGGCGGTGGCGGCATGAGCCTCGGCGCCGGCGATGATGGTCAGGATCATCATCACTGAGGGCTCGGTACGACCAACGGCATGAGCCGCTTCGCCTGCCATGGGCTTCGCGCGCGATCGCAGGCATCATGGCCACCGTTGTCCCCGTCGGCCCCACCCGTGTCCCCACGTTCCGATTACGCCCCGGTGTTGTTCGCGGTCGCCATGCTGCTGGTCAGCATGGTGTCGTACCAGTGCGGCGCCGCGCTGGCCAAGCAGCTGTTTCCGCTGATCGGTGCGCAGGGCGCCACGGCGTGCCGGCTGGGCCTGGGTGCGCTGATCCTGCTGCTGGTGCGGCGGCCCTGGCGCTCGCCACGACGAGTGCGCGATACGCGTGCGCTGTGGGGTTACGGCTTGTCGATCGGCGCGATGAACCTGGTGTTCTACATGTCGCTGCGCACGATCCCGCTGGGCATCGCGGTGGCGCTCGAGTTCACCGGGCCATTGGCGCTGGCGCTGTTCGGCTCGCGCCGCTGGCTGGATTTTGCGTGGATCGCCCTGGTGCTGGCGGGACTGGCCCTGCTGTTGCCGTTGCGCGGGCAGGCGCAGGCGCTCGATCCGGTGGGCGTGATGTACGCGCTGGCCGCCGGCGTGGGCTGGGCGCTGTACATCGTGCTGGGTCAGAAGGCGGGTGCGGCGCACGGCGCGGACACGGTGACCCTGGGCACCTGCATCGCGGCGCTGCTGGCCATCCCGTTCGGCGTGGCGCACGCCGGCAGCGCGCTGTTCGCGCCGGCGCTGCTGCCGCTGGCGCTGGGCGTGGCCGTGCTCAGCTCGGCCCTGCCGTACTCGCTGGAGATGCTGGCGCTGACCCGCCTGCCCACGCGCAGCTTCGGTACCTTGCTGAGCCTTGAACCGGCCATCGCGGCACTCGCCGGCGTGGGCTTCCTCGGCGAACACCTGAGCTTGCTGCAGTGGCTGGCGATCGTGGCGATCATCGTCGCCGCGGCCGGCACGGCACTCAGCGTGCGCCGACCGGTGGCCGAACCGCCGCTCAACTGAGCGTCCGCCTTCGTCTCGTCGACGGCAGCGCACGGCCCGTCGCACGACGCTCGCCGCGGCGGCATGCCGCCGGCTTCAATGCGGTCTCGACCCCACTTCAGGAGAGATGCATGCGGAAGATCATGATGGTTTCCGGTTTGCCTTTGATTGAGACCTGATCCCAAGATTCGCTATAGGTTCTCATGGCAACAGCCTATGTCAGATCGGGATAGGTGTTGCACGTGGAGCTTGAGACGGCCAAGTTTGAACCGGCCATGCCTTACAATCACGAACAATTTGCGGATTATTTTGCCGATGAAATCAAATATGCAACGACGGATGATCTGACGGTTACTTCTACACCTGCGAAGAGAGACGGGGTAGGCCACCAAAAAGATGTCCGCTTAGTTTCCATTCTCAGGCAAGAAGCGCGAGACACGAACCGCATTGAGGTGACTCTCGGCTGCAATACGCTTCAGTGCCTCAGAAGCTGCGGCGTGGATTTTTTGATATCGTTCATCATCTTTGTAACCACTAAACTGTAGGCACGTTTTAACGTAGGCGCCTAAATCCCGGTCTCCGTTTATTGATTTGAAGAACGCATAGTAATCATCCGGTGATGCCTGTGACATAGCCTCAATCTGATCCAGACCCCACCCATTTCTTTTAGAAACATCTACGATGGTGTCACCTAAGGATGGTAACGATTTATCTTCAGCATAGGCGTGCTGAACCGCCTCTCTAAACTTCTCATCAACGCTATCGGCGAATAGATGTGCATGGCTCAAATCGAGTAGACCTTTGTTTTCTCTTTTGGCCATTTCGATCCAATAGCGCATCAACTCATCCCCCACATCATCATGCTTGAGTTCTCTCATCAGCTTGACCGTGCCCATGGCGTTGCCAAGGCTGATCCACTTTGCACCATCCATAAAACGCTTTTGCAACGCCTCAACCAATTCTCTCTCATTATTAGAAAAGGTATCGTGGAACAATTCCCAAGCCTGAGTAAAGCTGCCGTCAAGGTTGTTTTTTAATGCCTTTTCTTGAAATGACTCGACTACATCAATGAAGTCTTTCTCTATGATATAGCCTTGCTCAAGAAGCTGACATATATGTAAGTCAAACTCATCCGACCCGATGTACCCATACTCGTACATGACCTTTTCCATGGCCTTGTCTTCCTCGCTTTTTTCTTTCTTCTTTTCTGCCGCTGCAATACCCCACACCGCGAACCCGTCGCTTTTTATGAAATCATACGATGGAACACCTACTCCCCGACTGTAGTAACACCAAGTCAGCAAGACAGATGAATGGACAATTTGCCTGGCTAGCGCAATGTCTTTGTCCTTCACATACGGGAGCAGTGTTTCAATCACCCAACGAATTCGCTGCATGATACGAATGTTCTTAATGCCAAGGCGAATGACCTTCTCAGCGACATTCTTGGAATATTCCCATTCATTGGTAAAGACTAGCTTGGCGCACTCTTCTGTTGATGGGGAGAAGACAAGCTCCCCATCAAAAACTTTTTCTTTCAATGCATCCAGGATGGGCTTATCGTTATCTAGTTCATCCATGTTTAAAATAACGGCAATCCGACAGCCCCTTTGCTCCTTGAGCATGGATACAAGGCCTAAAATGTCTTTAAGGGGCAGCCCTGCGCCTTTTCTCTCAATATCATCAAGACATATCACGTAATCTTTTATTGCAAAGTAAGACAATGATCTTGCCACACTGCCCCAAACCCCAAGGAGTGACGTCACTTGTGAAATGTTTTTCCTGCCGGAGTTCAGCAGGCGACGACTTGGGGCCTTTACCTCCTCAATGGAGGAAGACTGCATCACTTCTTTGGCATTCTCTGCCCACGTCAGAGGGCTGGCTCCAGCATCTACATCTTTGGCTGATACGGCGTTATCAAAGATGGCTGACTTCAGTTCTGCGAGATTGCTTGTTCCAAACAGAGAGACATACGAGTACTTCCTAACCAGTCCTTTGGACGAAGCATCCTTGATGACCTGGTTCCAAAAATAGGTCTTGCCGCTTCCCCACTGACCACTGATAGCGATGGCTTGTTGGTGGTCTGATTTTAGGAAGTTCTCTACGGCAGCTTGTACATCCTTCAGTGACATGTCATCCCCCTGATGAATACCCTTCAGCCTATTGCTGCCTCCGATCCTTTCGAATGATTCGGGCTGGAGGCATTACGGCTTCCTTTTTTACGCGACGGTCTACCTCGGCCAACACCTTGTCGAAGGACGGGGCCCATAGAGCTTGCAGAGATCCCAAAACGGGGTCACAAACGGGGTCAGGTTCACTTACAACCGTTTGAATGGTCGCTGGATAGCCGACACCAACGGAACGTTGGTTCTTCACGGTACCGGGATTGGGTTCCCTTCTTCGCAGCTCGGAAGTGAACCTGCCCCCGGTCTCGTGATTAGCCATTTCAGGGCATCTCAGACACTGCACAAGTGACCGCCGCTTGACCAGCGAACCATTCGCGCATTTGATTGGTGCTGGGACCCTGTCCCTTCTCGAGGAGGGTTTCGACGCTGACCAGAGTCATGACGATTTCGGGTATCTGGGGCGCGTCGTCTCCCAGTTTCCCGTCTTCAATCAGCCATTTTTGCATCTGGAGCGCCGCGTTCTGACGGGCATCCCGACTTTCGGGGTGTTGCTCCAACGCCAACAAAGCGATGTGGGCGGCATGCGTACAACGATTGATCGTCTGGTAATCCGCATTGCTGGGCATGCGGTGAATCTCCACTTCCGGCGTGGCCGCGAACGCGGCGGACGTAGCAACCACAAGGTATGTGGCAAGCATTAGAGAACGCATGGTAAAGCCCCTGTTTTCAGTCTCCCTTATGGTTGCCAAAATGGCGGATCTCCGACAAGGGGGCAAGCCCACATAAGCTCCTGCAAAACGGGGGCAGGTTCACTTACAACCGTTTGAATGGCCGCCGGGCGGGCGATGTGCCGGCCTGACACCAACGAAACGTTGGGTTTTCACAGTATCAGGATTGGGATTGGGTTCCCTTCTCCTCTGCTCGGAAGTGAACCTGCCCCCGTTCTCCGCTGGCGCGCAAACGCCGTGTCATGCCACGCGCTTCCAGGTGCGCCTCGGTCACCGCGTGCAACTGGTGCTGGCCGACGAGATCGACTGGATCGAGGCGCAGGGCGACTACGCCGGCCTGCACGTGGGCGCGCACATGCATCTGTTGCGCGAGCCGCTGCAACGGCTGGGCAGCCGGCTCGACCCCGCGCAGTTCGCGCGCATCCACCGCTCGACCATCGTGCGGCTGGATCGGGTGGCCGAGATGCAGGCGCTGTCCAACCGCGATCACCTGCTGCGCCTTCGCGACGGCACCGTGCTGCGTGCCAGCCGCACTTATGTCGATGCGCTGCGGGCGGCCTTGCTGACGGGCGAACCCGCCTAGCACCCGCCACACGATTGCCCGCCGGTTGCCCCGGTTTTGCCCTTATCGACGCGGGCCGTCTTGTCAGACTCGCAACCTTCCACCTTTCACCCCGATACCAGGAAACCTCATGCAGCGACTCCCCGGACTGGACCTGCTGCGCAGCTGGGCGATCGTCTGGGTGATGCTGTTCCACTCCTACATCGTGGGCGGCGTCGGCGAGGATCTTTCCTGGCTGTCGAACTACGGCTGGATGGGCGTGGACTTGTTCTTCGTGCTCAGCGGCTACCTGATCGGCTACCAGTTGCTGGCGCCGCTGGCGCGGGGCGAGCCGCTGGCGTGGCGCGATTTCTACCGCCGCCGGGCGTTCCGCATCCTGCCTGCGTTCCTGGCGGTGCTGGCGGTCTATCTCGCCTTTCCGCTGCTGCGCGAAGCGCCCGGCCTGCAGCCGGCGTGGCAGTTCCTCAGCTTCACCCTCAACCTGCTGATCGACTACGAGCACAACCGGGCGTTCTCGCACGCGTGGTCGCTGTGCGTGGAGGAACATTTCTACCTGCTGTTCCCGTGGCTGGCCTTCTGGATGACCCGGCGACCCTCGATGGGCCGCGCGCTGGCGCTCGGTCTGGGCGTGGTCGCGTTCGGCATGATCGTGCGCGGCTACGTGTGGCTGCACGACATGGCGCCGCTGCGCGAGGTGGACGGGCCGGCGTTCGGCCTGCGTTTCGTCGAAGGCATCTACTACCCGACCTGGGCGCGGCTGGATGGCTTGCTGGCGGGTGTGGCGCTGGCGGCGCTGCGGATCGGCCGGCCGCAGGCGTGGGCACGCTGGCAGGCGCATCGCGGCCGCCTGATGCTGGCCGGTGCGGCACTGTTCGCGCTGGCGTGGTGGCTGTTCGGTGAACGACTGGACTTCTGGCCCAGCGTGCTCGGTTACCCGCTGCTGTCATTGAGCCTGGCGATCTGGGTGCTGCTGGCCACCAGCTTGCCGGCGCACTGGAAGCTGCCGGGCGCGGGCTGGCTGGCGCGAATCTCCTACAGCCTCTACCTCAGCCACAAGCTGGCGCTGCATGCGGTGGCGACATGGCTCGTGCAGCCCTGGCAGATGCACGGAATGGCGGCGTTCACGGTGTATGCCATCGGCGTGCTGGCCGTGGGCGCCGCGCTGCATTACGTGGTGGAGCGACCGTTCCTGCGCTGGCGCGAGCGCATCGATGCCCGGCGGTCGACGCCCCTGCCGTCGGCTGCCGCGGCTCTCTGAATCGCGTCGGCGCAGCCCGCGGCCGGTTACGGCAAGCCGCTTCGGCGTCGGACGGCAGTCCGTAAGGCGGCATAACGCTTCGTGACGGTTCGTAACGTGACATCGCATCGGGTTGGCCGAACCATCGGTTCATCGGCCACGGCGGCGACGCCCGTCAGGAGGACCTTGCTATGACCTGGATGAAATTCGCCGACGCCCGCCGGCAGGAGTGGTTCCTGCAGCAGGAGGGGCTGTGGCTGCTGTGCCAGCAATATGCGTACGCGCAGCTGCTGGACGAGCGGGCTCGCGTGGTGCCCGAGAAGACGCCCTGGTACTCGATCGGCCCGCATATCAGCAACGTCGAAATCGACTACGCCAACTTCGATGCGGAGAAGACCCGGTGTGCCGAGCAAGCCTACGATGGGCTTGCCCGGGCGTCGCTGGATGACGGGACGAGTGTCTTCAACCAGCTGATCCAGATGAAGGACGAGCTGGATCTGTACACCCGCAGGCTGGCCGCGAAGAAACACCGGGTGGCGCGGGACAACGCCAGCAGCATGGAGAGTCACGTCAATTTCTTCGGCGGCGCCGCCACCGTGGCCAGGTATGTGCGCGATGGTGCGGCGGCGGTCCTGCTGGTCACCGCTTCGGTGGCCACGGCTGGCACTGCTGCGGCGGCGGTGGCTGGTGCGGGCTCGGCCGGTGCCGCTGGCGCCGCGACGGCGGCTGGCGCCGGTGGCTGGCTATCGGCTGCCGGTGGCCTTGGTGTCACCGCGATGGGCTCGGGACTGAAGGGACTGGCCACTTACGAAGACTCGGTGCTGTCCAAGGGCGTTTCCTGGAGCGACGGGGGCAGCATCGGCGCCGGCCTGTTGCAGGCCACGGGAACCTTCATGGTCAGCGCCATTCCGATCATGTCCAAACTCGCCCCCGGCGGCGCGGCGATGAGCAAGCCGGCGCTGCTGATGATCACCACGCCGTGGAATGCGTTCACCACCTTCGCCGTGGGCGTGGCCAAGGGCGACAGCCTGGGCAAGTCGTTGACCTCCACCGTCGTCGGTCTCGGCATGTCGGCCATTCCCCTGGGCGATCGGCTGGAAAAGCTGGCCATGCCGATCGCGGCCAAGCTGGTCGCAGCCCCCGCCGCGGAAATCGCCACCAAGGTCGGTGTCGGCATGGTGATGGACAAGATCACCGACGTGGCCAGCGACCGGGTGTACGACAAACTTGTGGCCAAGCCGAAGCCGCACGTCTCGAAACAGGTGCAGCACATGGTCGGGGTCACCACCCAGCTCGACCGTCCCATGTCCAGCGACGACTACATCTGCCGCACCGTGATGTTTCCCGCCTCCTATACACCGGCGCGATGAAGGCCAGGGGAACTCCGGTCGACCCGATGTTCATCGATTCAGACGTCTGGACGTCCATCCATGATTTCCCTGCGCTGTGAATCCTTTGTTCGCGGCCGATGCCGATCGGTCGGAGGGTTCGCCGAAGCCGCCGCTCGCCGTTTTCAAGACGGTGGATGCACCAGCAATTTCGTGGCGCAGGAAGTTTCGTGCCGCCCCATGCGCGGACCGCGATACGGCCGAAAGTGTCGATCCGCTCACACAATTGGATGAGGCGAAGACGATCACCGTCCGGCGTGTGAAATGCATGCTGAACGAACGCCGCATGGTCGCTTGTGGGCCCGGATGCACAACGCGCAAGATGCGCGCAGAGACGCTGCCGGCAAGCGGGCCCGCACGTGCAGGGGTGGATACCGGTGGCATGGAGGCCCCGCCGCATCGTCTCGCAAGGCATTCCGCCATCGTTGCATCCTTCGGAGCGATCCCATGAAATCCCGTCATTTCAAGTCCACGCTGATCTGCGTAGCGGTACTCGGCGCGCTGTCCGTCGCGCCAGTGATGGCGCAGACCGCCACGCCACCGGATACGTCCGTGTCCACCGGCAGCGCCAGTCACGAATCGACCCGGCTGAGCACGGCGTTCACCGGGTTCGCCGGTTCGGATGCCAATGCGCAGGCGCTGGTCAGCGGGCTGCGCGACGGCAGCGAGATCACGCTGGATGACGTGATCACGAACGCCGACGGCACCACGACCACGACGAGCACCACGTTCACGCCGGCCACCGGCCAGATGGGCTACGGCAACGTGAAGATCGCGCTGTCGCTGGCCGAAGCGACGCTCGCCAAAGACGGCATCACCGATCCGACCGCCACCGAAGTCGAGGCGGCGCTGAATGGCGGCACCCTGATGCTGGCCGATGGCACCAGCATCGACATGAAGGGCGTGCTGGCCCAGCGTGCCGATGGCGCGGGCTGGGGTCAGATCGCCCAGGCCGAGGGTTTCAAGCTGGGCGAGGTGATGCGCTCGCCGAACGCGGTCGGCAGTGCCGCTGCGGACGGACACGCGCACGCCCATGTGGAAAAAGTCGAACTGGCCAAGGCCCATGGCGCCGATCGCCCGACCAGGCCAGAGCGAGTGGCCAAGGTCGATCGTCCTGATCGTCCGAGCCGGCCCGAGCGCCCTGAGCGCCCTGAGCGTCCCGATCACGCCGGTCGCCCGGGCGGCTGAGTCCGCTTCCCCCACGTGTCGCAAAGCATGCGGGCCCGGCGTGATGCCGGGCCTGCGGCCATTCTTTCTGCAGCCAAGGAAACCTCGTTACATGCACAACCCACACCATTGGATGATCGTCGGCGGACTGCTGTTGATCGGTGCGCCGGCGGCGCACGCCGCCACGGCCAGCGGCGGTCAGTTCAGTCTTGCCGCGGGTGCCGACTACAGCAGCGGCAAATACGGTACCGACACCACCACGGACATCTGGTCGCTACCGGTGACGGCGGCATACCAGACCGACCGCTGGACGTTCAAGCTCACCGTGCCGTACATCAACATCAGCGGCGCCGGCAACGTGATCCCCGGCGTGGGCAAGGTGAACAACGGCAACCCGAATGGGCGCGGCCGTGGCAATGGTGGCGTGATTCCCGCGCCGGGCAGCGCGGCCAGTGGCTCGGCCTCGGGCCTGGGCGACATCACCGCATCGGCCGGCTACGAGCTGTTCGGCAGTGCCGACCGCACATTCGGGCTGGATCTCACCGGCAAGGTGAAGTTTGGCACCGCCGACGAAAACAAGGGCCTGGGCACGGGCAAAAACGACTACGGCCTCTCGCTGGATACCTACAAGGTGAGCGGCAACTGGACCGCGTTCGGCGGCGTGGGCTGGATGAAGTACGGCAGTTCGCAGTACATCCAGCTGAAGAACGGCTTCAATGCAAACATCGGCGCTGCCTACAAGCTGAGTCCCAGCGACGACGTCGGTGCGTACTACTACTACCGCGAGCGGATTGCCGATACCGGCGCCCCGCAGAGCGAGGTCACGGCTTACTGGAACCACAAGTTCAACGAAAGTTTGCGGCTGCAGACCTACGCGCTCGCCGGCTTCGCCAACGGCAGCCCGGATTACGGCGTGGGTGCGTCGCTGAAGTACAGCTTCTGATCGACCGGGTTCCGCGCGACAGCGCGGAACCCGCACGCGGCATGCGTCATTTGCGCCGCGAGCCACGCAAGCTGTCGAGCGAGAACGTGGCCACCTCGCCGCCGGGCACGCGACGGGGCTGGCCAGTCGGCGGGCCCCAGGCGTGCGCACTGACCACTTCCCAGGTGGCCGGGATGCGGCCGTCCACGCGCATCGTTTCGTAGGCGGCCAGCATGCGCTGGTAGCGCGCCTTGCCGGTGAGGCCGCGCGAGCGCGCGCGGTCGGCGTTGGTGGCGCCCAGGCCTTGCAGTTCTTCCAGCAGCTTGCGCGGTTCGCTGTAGGTGAGGGTGTAGCGGAACACGTCCAGCACGGGATCGCGCAGGCCAGCGGCGAGCATCGCGTCGCCGACGTCGTGCATGTCGAGGAAGCGCGCCACGTGCGGCTGTTGGTCCGCCTCGGCCCAGGCCGCGCGCAGTTCCATCAGGGTGTCCGGGCCGAAGCTGGAGAACGCCATGAAGCCGCCGGGCTTCAGCACGCGCATGCATTCGCCGAACAGCGCAGGCAGATCGTCGACCCACTGGAAGCACAGGTTGGAATACAGCACGTCGACGCTGTGGTCGGCCAACGGCAGTTGGGTGGCCTCGGCGCAGACGCGGCGGAACGGCTTCAGCCAGCTGTTGTGCTGCTTCGCGGCGTGCAGCATCGGCAGCGCCAGGTCGATCGCGATCACCTCGGCCTTGGGATATTTCTGCTTCAGCAAGGCGGTGCCGCGACCGGTGCCGGCGCCGACGTCGACCACGCGTGCGGGTGTTTCCAGATAGAAGTCCAGACGTTCCAGCAGCGCCGCCTGGACTTCGCGTTGCAGCGCGTCGTGCTGTTCGTAGCTGCTGGCGGCGTGGCCGAAGTTGCGGCGCACGCGGTGTTGATCGAGGTGGAAATCGCTCATCGAACCTGCTCGGAGGAAGAAGGAGCCAGCAGCGGCTGCAGTGCCTGCACCACCGCGTCGGCGTGGCCGAAGAACGGCGCGTGGCCGGCCTGCTGGATCTCGGTGTAGCTGCCGCCGCACTGGCTGGCCGACCACGCCATCGCCTGCGGCGGCACCAGCCGGTCGCGGCGGCCGCTGATCCACGCGCTGCGCACGCCGAGGTCGGGCAGGGCGGCGCGGCGGTCGCTGGTTTCCAGGATGCGGATGCCTTCCTGCAGCACGCGCAGGTCGGGTTCGCCACGGGCGAACACCAGTTCGCGCAGGTGGCGCAGTTCGGCGCGCGGGTCGGTGCTGCCCATCGCCTCCAGCGCCAGGAAGCGCTCGAGCGTGGCGTGGTAGTCGGTTTCCAGGTCGCTGGCCAGCTGGTGCACCAGCTTGTCGTCGCTGCCGTGCGGCCAGCCTGCGTCGCGCACGAACTTCGGCGTGGCGCATAGCATGGCCAGGCCGCGCACTTGCCGCGGCAGCTCCAGCGCCGCGGTCAGCGCGATGAGGCCGCCCAGCGACCAGCCGAGCCAGATCGCCGGCGGCGTGAGTTTCGCGATTGCCTCGGCGCAGGCGCGCGGTTCCAGCGGCAGGCCGCAGTCGCGCGAACGGCCGTGGCCGGGCAGGTCGACCACATGCATCGTGCACTGTTCTTCCAGCGCCTCGACCAGCGGTTCCAGCACGCCGCCGTGCATCGCCCAGCCGTGCAGCAGCACCAGTTGCACGGGGCCGTGACCGCGATGGTCGATGTACAGGCTCATGCCACGTCCTCATGAAGCATCGCGCTTGTTGCGTTCGCCCCTTCTCCTCCCCGGGCGACCCTTGGGGAGTCCCCTTGCGGGTGAGAAGGTTGGGATGAGGGGCGGGTGCTCGCTGGGAAGTCCGTCGAAGCCGGCTCTGAATCAGCTTCTTCCTCGGCGTGGCCCCTCACCCCAACCCTCTCCCCGCGGGGGAGAGGGAGTGGTACGCGCTTCGAATCGGCCTTCTCCTCAGCGTGTTCCCTCTCGTCAATCGCAGGGAGAGGAGGCGAAGGCAGGAGCGCTTTATCTATGGCCACGCGGCCGTCAAACACGAAGCAGTCGCCGTGCCAGTGCGTGCCGTCGGTCTGTTCCAGGTATTTCAGGATGCCGCCTTCGAGCTGGTAGACGTGCTGCAGGCCGAGATCCTGCATGTGCAGTGCGGCCTTCTCGCAACGGATGCCGCCGGTGCAGTACGAGACGATGGTCTTGCCTTCGTAGCGCGCGCGGTCGGCGGCGATGGCGGCGGGGAATTCAGTGAAGCTGGCGATGCGGTAGTCGATGGCTTGCGGGAATTTGCCGAGGTCGGTCTCGTAGTCGTTGCGGGTGTCGAGCAGCACCAGTTCGCGACCGTCGTCGTCGTGGCCCTGGTCGAGCCAGCGTTGCAGCGTGGGCGCGTCCACCGCCGGCGCGCGACCGCCTTCGGGGCGGATCGTGGGCAGGCGCATGGTGATGATCTCGCGCTTGATGCGCACGCGCAGGCGGCCGAACGGCACCTCGGCGGACAGCGACTCTTTCGGGGTGATGTCGGCGAAGCGGGAGTCGTCGTGCAGGCTGGCCATGAAGCCGTCGATCTGCGCGCGGCTGCCGGCGAGGAACAGGTTGATGCCTTCGGGCGCCAGCAGGATCGTGCCCTTCAGCGCCAGCGCCTCGCAGCACGCGAACAGCCGCTCGCGCAGCGCGGGCAGGTCGTCCAGGCTGATGAACTTGTAGGCGGAGATGTTGACGATCGACATGCGGGGGAATCGGCGGAGCAGGCGGCGATTATACGGGGTCGCCGCCGGCTGCCCGGGGTGCGGCAGGCAGACGCAGTGTTTCCAGCGCGGCCAGCAGCCGGTCGACGTGGGCCTCCTCGTGCGCCGCGGACAGCGTGATGCGCAGCCGCGCCTGGCCCGCGGGTACGGTCGGTGGACGGATCGCGGTGACCAGCAGGCCTTGGCGTTCCAGCGTTTGCGCCGCGGCCAGCGCGGCGTCGGCGCTGCCCAGCAGCAGCGGCTGGATCGCGCTGGTCGAGGCCGCCAGTGGCAGGCCGAGTTCGGCGGCGCCACGCCGGAAGCGCGCGATCAACAACAAGAGTTTCTCGCGTCGCCACGCTTCCTTCTGCGCCAGTTGCACCGCTTCCAGCGCAGCGGCGGCCAGCGCCGGCGGCATCGCGGTGGTGTAGATGTACGGTCGCGCGAACTGGACCAGTCCCTCGATCAGCGCGGCCGAGCCGGCCACGAAGGCGCCGCTGCAACCGAGCGCCTTGCCCAGCGTGGCCATCAGCAGCGGCACCTCATGCTGGCCGAGGTTCGCGGCGCCGAGGCTGCCCGCGCCGTCGTCGCCAAGCACGCCGAAGCCGTGCGCATCGTCGACCAGCAAGGTGGCCTGCTCGCGCGCGCACAGCTGGGCCAGCTCGCGCAGCGGCGCGACGTCGCCATCCATGCTGAACACGCCGTCGGTGGCGAGCAGGGCGGCGGTGGTCGGGTGGGCGGCGAGTTGCCGCGCCGCGGCGTCCACGTCGGCATGCGGATAGCGCTTCAGCTCGGCGCCGCTGAGTTTCGCGCCATCGAGCAGGCAGGCGTGGTTGAGCTTGTCCTGCACGCAGACGTCGCTGCGTGCGAGCAGCGCTTGCAGCACGCCGAGGTTGGCCATGTAGCCGGTGGAGAACAGCAGTGCGCGTTCGCGGCCGCTCCAGGCCGCCAGCGCCTCTTCCAGCTCGGCGTGTTCGCGGCGATGCCCGCAGATCAGATGCGCCGAGGTGCTGCCGACGCCTTCCTCGCGGGCGGCGCGGTTCAGCGCGGCGACCAGTTGCGGGTGTTGCGCCAGGCCGAGGTAGTCGTTGCTGCAGAACGACAGCAGGCGCCGGCCGCCGATCTCCAGCCACGGGCCGTCGGCGCGGTCGATGGTGCGCAAGCGGCGGCGCAGGTTGGCGCTTTCGCGTTCGGCCGTCTGGACGGCCAGTCGGTGCAGGAGGTCAGGGCGGGGCGTGGTCATTGTTCGGCGCAGGTTGAAGAGCACCCCCTCCCAACCTCCCCCTGCGATGCAGGGGGAGGGGCCAAGCCGGTGCTACACGCTGTGCTCCCTCCCCTGCTCGCAGGGGAGGGTTGGGGTGAGGTGCTCTCAAGCCGCCGCACTGCAGCCGCAACCCTGCCCGCAGCTTTCGCCTTCGCCGATGTCCGCATGCACGGTGCCCGCACTCTCGACCACCTCCATCGGATGCAGGTCGAGCCGGCGGAACAGCGCGCGATCGGCTTCCACGTCCGGGTTGCCGGTGGTCAGCAACTTCTCGCCGTAGAAGATCGAGCCGGCGCCGGCGAAGAAGCACAGCGCCTGCACCGCGTCGTCCATCTGCTGGCGGCCGGCGGACAGACGCACGATCGACAGCGGCATCAGGATGCGCGCCACCGCGATCGCCCGCACGAACTCGAACGGATCGAGCGGCTCGGCATCGCCCAGCGGCGTGCCGGGCACCGGCACCAGCTGGTTGATCGGCACCGATTGCGGATGCTCGGGCAGGTTCGCCAGCGCCTGCAGCAGGCCGGCGCGCTGTTCGCGCGTCTCGCCCATGCCGACGATGCCGCCGCAGCAGGTCTTCAGGCCCGCGTCGCGCACCTGCTCCAGGGTGACCAGGCGATCCTGGTATTCGCGGGTGTGGATGATCTCGCCGTAGAACTCCGGCGCGGTGTCGATGTTGTGGTTGTAGTAGTCGAGGCCGGCGTCCTTGAGCTGCTGCGCGTGGCCGTCGCCGAGCAGGCCCAGGGTGGCGCAGGTTTCCAGGCCCAGGTCCTTCACCGCACGCACGATCGCGGCGACCTTGGGGATGTCGCGGTCTTTCGGGCCGCGCCAGGCGGCGCCCATGCAGAACCGGCTGGCACCGGCGGCCCTGGCGGCGCGGGCGCGTTCCAGCACGTCGTCGATGTCCATCAGCTTCTGCGCGGACACGCCGGTGTCGTAGCGCGCCGCCTGCGGGCAGTACGCGCAGTCCTCCGGGCAGCCGCCGGTCTTGATCGACAGCAGGGTCGACACCTGCACTGCGTTCGGGTCGTGGTGCTCGCGGTGCACCGTGTGGGCGCGATGCAGCAGTTCGTTGAACGGCAGCGCGAACAGCGCGGACACCTCGGCGCGGCTCCAGTCGTGACGGAGAACGGTTTCGGCCATGGAATACCACTCGCTGAGGAACAAGCGCGAGAGTGTGGGAGCCGCCCCGAGGCGTGTCAACCGAACGATATCAAGTGAAGTTGACGAGACTTGGGCGCTCCGCTCCCGCTACCATCGCGCCTTCGCGATACCAACTGGGGGCGGTCGGATGAGTGAAGGGCAAGGCAGTACGGGCAACGTGCTCGCGGCGATCTGCAGTTTTTTCATTCCCGGCCTGGGCCAGCTGGTGCAGGGGCGCCTGCTCAAGGCGATCATCATGTTCGTGCTGGCGGCGGTGTTGTGGATCGTGCTGCTGGGCTGGCTGATCCATCTGTGGTCGATCCTCGACGCAGCGCTGTACAAGCCCGCGCGCTGAGCCCCCGGATGAACTTCCTGGCCACGCCGTGGCGAACCCTGCAGCGTTTCGTGCTGCCCCTGCGTTGCCTGCTGTGCAACGCCCGCGGCGAGCACGACATCGATCTGTGCAACGCCTGCGCCGCCGAATTGCCCCGCAACGGCAGTTGCTGCGCGCGCTGCGCACTGCCGCTGGCCACGCCGGCGGCGCTGTGCGGCGAATGCCAGCGCAGCCAGCCACCATGGGACAGCGCGTGGGCACCCTTCCGCTACGGCTGGCCGCTGGATCGGCTGGAATCGCGCTACAAGTTTTCTTCCGATCTCGCCGCCGGCCGCGTGCTGTCGATGCTGTGGCAGCGCGAACCGCAACCGCCCCGCTTGCCCGAGCTGCTGTTGACGGTGCCCCTGCATCGCAGCCGCCTGCGTCGGCGCGGCTACAACCAGGCGCTGGAGCTGGCCCGCCCGCTGGCCAGCAAGCTTGGCGTGCCGCTGTCGCACGACACCCTGCTGCGCCGTCGCTCCACCACCGCGCAGACCGAACTCGACGCCGTCGCCCGTCGCCGCAACGTGCACGGCGCCTTCGCGCTGCGCGAAGGCGTCACCCTGCCCGGGCACGTGGCGATCCTCGACGACGTGATGACCACCGGCGCCACCCTGGCCGAATGCACCCGCGTGCTGCGCCGCGCCGGCGTGCGGCAGGTCGACGTGTGGGCGCTGGCGAGGGCGCCGTCACCACGGGGATGACGGGTCGGAGCAAGCCGGATGTTGAACACCCCTAGGTGTCGCGTTCGGCGAGTTCGTCGAGGAAGCGGTTGACGCGCCGTGACAGGCGCCCCAGCGGCGTGAAGTGGCCGGCGTCGAGATGGCCGTCGTTCTGCTCGATCTGGAGCAACCCGAAACCGGTCATCGCCTCGCGCCGGAAGTCGTCGTAGAGCGCCATCGCCTCGGCGGCGGAAGCCCGGTGATCCGGTGGAATGTCGTCGAGCGAGTAGTGACGGACCTTGCCGCGGTCGTAGTAATCCATGGCGTGGTCCAGTCGCAGCTCCAACGCCTTGCCAAGCGCGTCGAACACGCGGGCATCAATCGCCTCGTGGAAGACGGCGTGCACGTGCGGCAGGTTGCGCAAGGCACGGACATACAGCTGCACGACCGAGAAGAACCCGCGCAGCACCTCGCTGTGGCTGGCGACGCGGCCACCGGTGAGCTGGGCCAGGCCACGCGTGGACATCAGTACGTCGAGCGGGTTGCGGAAAGTGAAGATGTAGCGCGACGTGTAGAAATGTCGGCAATGGAAATCGAACAGTTGCCCGCACTCCGCCACGGCGTGCGCGGGGTTGATGACGATCTTCGAGCCGACGTAACGGTACGTGTCCGCCAGTCTGGCGAGGTATGCCCACCACGGCCCATCCGCCTCTAGCAGGTGCGGGCAGTAGGTGCTCTTGTTCTCCTGGTTGCCCCAGGCGCGATGCATGCCGTTGTAGCGCGCGGCGAAATCCGCGTCGCCGGCATCGAGGTGGAAGCGCGGTTCGCCGAACAGGAAAATGTCATCGGCGCCGTTCAAGGCGTTCTGCAGGATCGTGGTGCCGCTGCGCGCGGCACCGATGACGAACAAGCCTCGCGCCGCGACATGGCGGCAGACCTGCGCCATGTCGGTGGGGATGTCGGGGGCTGGCGGGATGGAGTCGCCCGCCACCGTCGCGGAGGGTGGCCGAAACCGTCGCGCGCGCAGCATCAGTCCGAGTCGTCTGGTCAACGAGGGCACGTCATTCGTCCGTGGCATCTGCCAGTCGCCCGGGCCAGGCGATCGTTGCAGTTGAAGACGAGTCTCGCATGTCCGTGGGCGGTGGCGGAACATCCCCGGGGCGGATTGCGGCCAGGAATCGCATCCTGCCCCGGGTTCTGGTATTTGTCCCACCATTCGCACAGACAGCCGGGACACTCCACTTGAACCAGACATCGCACTCCCGGGTCGCCCCGTGAAGGCATGGCTTCGCCAGTTGTTCCTGTTCGGCATCGTGGGCATGATCCAGGTTGCCATCGATTCGGGCGTCCTGATCGGGCTGACCCGCGCCGGTGTCGATGTGGCGGCGGCGAACGTGTGCGGCCGGGTGGCCGGTGCGCTGGTCGGCTTCCTTCTCAACGGCAAGACCACCTTCCCCTCGCTGTCCGGGCGGCGCCTGCATGACGGTCCGCTGCTCCGCTTCATCCTCACCTGGCTGGCCCTCACCGCCATCAGCACCCTGCTGCTGGTGCTGCTGCATGAACACGTGGCGCTGGAATACGTGTGGCTGGTGAAGCCGATGGTGGAAGTGTGTCTGGCAGCGGTTTCCTTCCTCGTTTCGAAATTCTGGATCTATGCATGAATCAGCCGTCCGGCACGACTCCCGTCATCGCGGTGGTCATTCCCTGCTACCGCGTGGGATCGCGCGTGCTTGACGTGATCAGGGACATCGGTCCGGAGGTGGGCTGGATCTTCGTGGTCGACGATGCCTGCCCGGAACACAGCGGCAAACGGGTCAGGGCCGAATGCGGCGACCCGCGGGTACAGGTGCTTGAACACGGGGAAAACCAGGGCGTCGGTGGCGCCACCGTGAGCGGCTACAGGGCCGCGCTGGCCACCGAGGCACAGATCGTGGTCAAGCTCGACGGCGATGGCCAGATGGCACCAGCCCTGATCCCGAACCTGGTGCGATCGATCCGGCAGGGCCGGGCGGACTACGTGAAGGGCAACCGTTTCTACCGGATCGGCGACGTATCGGGGATGCCGGCCGTGCGGCTGATCGGCAACGCGGGTCTGTCCTTTCTGACCAAGTTGTCCAGCGGCTACTGGCAGCTGTTCGATCCGACCAACGGCTTCACCGCGATCCAGCGCGACGTGCTGGCCGAGATGAACCTGGACAAGCTGGCCCGGCGCTACTTCTTCGAATCCGACATGTTGTACAACCTCAACCAGCTGCGCGCGGTGGTTGGCGAGATGCCGATGCCGGCGGTTTATGCCGACGAGCCCTCCAGCCTCCGGCCGATGCGCGTCATCGGTCACTTCTTCCGTGGCAACCTGCGCAACTTTCTCCGGCGTGTCGTCTATACCTATTTCGTGCGGAGCTTCTCGCTGGCGACGATCGAGCTGTTGCTGTCGCTGCCCTTGATCCTGTTCGGCCTCTGCTATGGACTGGCGCATTGGGCGCACGCCATGCACAGCGGCATGCCGGCCGCTTCGGGCGTGGTGATGGCCGCCGCGCTGCCGCTGATCATCGGGACCCAGCTGTTGTTGTCCTGGCTCAACTACGACGTGTCGAACCAGCCGACCCAGCCAGTCCATCCGATGCTGGCCGGCCGCGCCGACGGCTCCTGAGCCGGCGCGGCGCTGCCGTTACTCGCCGGCCGGCGCGTCGACGTCCAGGCTGACCAGGGCGATACCCAATCGGCGGTTGTCGCTGCTCTGTCCAAGCGTCAGCGGCGAGATGGCCGCAGGCACCGCGATGCGCAGCTGATCGAGGCCGGGCGGATTGCGGAAGCGCAGGCGCACGGGCTGTGCCTGCTCGCCGAGCACGAAGGTCTGCGCCTCGTCACCAAGCGTCATCGTGAACGGCTTGCCGGCGTTGGGGCCGTAAGCGGAGGCGACCAGGCGCAAGGTGGCCGAAGCCGGCAATGGCCGGGTGAAGTGCAGCACTACCTCGTCGGCATCCGACCAGCGGCCGAAATCCTCGACGCCGGACAAACCCTGCACCGGACCCAGGTCCGGGCTGGAACTGTCGAAGTTGATGTGGAACGGCATCGGCAGCCGGTACAGCGCGAAACCACCGAAGTGCTGCACCGACAGGGATGCGGCCTGCATCGGATGTGAACCGATCACCAGCGCCCACTTGCTGCCGGCGGGCAGGCGGCCCGCATCGATGGGCTGGCCGGGGGACAGTGGCACGACCGCACTGTCCGCGGCATCGAGCTGGAACTGGGCCTGGACCAGCCTGAAGACGTCGTCACCGGCAATCGCCACGCCCGAACGTTGCGACGCAAGCAGGGCTCGTGTGGTGCGCGCCGCCGTGTCGTAGGTGTCGGGAATTCTCCGCTGCGCCGCCTCGCGGGCGACCAGGTGCGAGGCACCCACGGCAAACACCGGCACGAAGATCCACGCGTACAGGACCGTGCCCAGCCGCCGGCTGATGAACCACATCGCCAGGATGCCGAGCCCAAAGGCGGTGATCACGTGGAAGAAATGGGAGTCGACCACCACCCCGTAAAGTTCGGGTGCGTCGATGCGATTGGGAGCGAAGCCACGGAAGCGGTACCACGCGGCCAGGATGGAAAAGCCGCCCACCACCAGCGTGGCGGCGACATGCCCGAGCATGCGGCTGCGGGTCGGTGCGGCGTCGTCATCGACCCATGCGCCAGCCACCAGGTAGAGCAGCGGCAGCGCGAAGTCGTAATAGCGCATGTGCAGCCGGCGCATGGCCTCCAGCGGATTCCCGTCCGGCACGTTCGCGGTGAAGTACACCGTCACGACCACCAGCGTGGAAAGAATGGCCAGGCTGAACAACATCAGCCGTTGCCGATCAGCCGCGGGAGCAGCGCCGTCGACGGGAAGGCGGCGCAACTGGAACAGGCACGCCAATGGCACCGAATACAGCGTGACCAGTGCCAGCTCGTGGCCGAACAACGATCGCGCGCCGTAATGCAGCAGCACGCCCAGGTCGGGGTGGCTGAAGCTGGCATTGGCCTGTGCCTTGTAGAACCCGCCGAGCAGGTCGAGGCCATTGCGCCCGGCCAGCAGGCCACCGAGGCAGAAGCGCACCGCCAGGAACGCCATCAGCGCCGCAAGGCCAGCCCGCAACACGGCGTGAAACCGCGATGGACCACGGCCAAGCACGCCAGTGGCCAGCAAGTAGCCGCCGTAGCCGCCCAGCAGGAACAGTGCATGCAGCTTGACCAGGCACATCAGGCCAAGAAGCGACCCGACCAGCAGACCGTTGCGCGCCGACGCCTGGGGCGCCATCACCAGTACCAGCCAAGCAAATACCCAGAACAGGAAGAAGTACATCGCCTCCGGCATGAAGAACGCGGTGTAGGTCGATACCGGCCCGAGCAGGCTGGCCAGGGTCAGCAGCAGCGCCAGGCCGAACTGCATGTAGCGACGCGCCAGCATGAAGACAAAGGGCGCCGCCGCCACGAAGAAGCCCGCGTTGAGCACGCGTACGCAGCTCATGAAATCGGGGCCGCACATATTGCTGCTGCGGTAGATCAGCAAATAGAGGAATGAAGGCACCTGCGCCTGCGATATGGGCAGCAGGCGGCTGTACAGGCTGTAGGTCCATTCGTCCCCCAGCACCGACGGGCCCAACCCGCTGTTGCGAAACACCAGGAAGACGAAAATGGCGACCATCGCCAGCCACAGGACGCGTGGAATGACCGGGCGGCCGGGGACGGTGGCTGTCATCGTGGCGGAATCCGGCAGACGGGAGTGGCGATGATCAAGGCGTAGCCCTCGAACGACACGGACAGGTTGCCGGAGCAACAGCAGGCCGAGCGTGACGACCCTGTTGCAGCAATCCGATCCATTCCCGGCTCAACGCACAGCCAGCGCCAGCACGATGCCGATCCACACCGCCAGGCCCAGCCAGTTGTTGTGGCGGAAGGCGGCGAGGCAGGCGTCGCGGATGCGGTCGCGGATCAGCCAGTGCTGATAGCCGAACAGGCCGGCCGCGACCAGCAGGCCCAGCCAGTACGGCCAGCCCAGCGCGGCGCGTTGGCCGATGAAGAACATGGCCAGCAGGAAGGTGCCCATCAGCATGCCGAGGATCGGCAGGTCGGCGTCGCCGAACAGGATCGCGGTGGACTTCGCGCCGACCTTGAGATCGTCCTCGCGGTCGACCATCGCGTATTCGGTGTCGTAGATCACCGACCACAGGATGTTGCCGATGAACAGCAGCCAGCCGATCGGCGGCACGCTGCCGGCGACCGCGGCGAACGCCATCGGGATCGACCAGCCGAACGCGGCGCCCAACACCACCTGGGGCAGGTAGGTCCAGCGCTTGGTGAACGGGTAGATCGCCGCCAGCGCGGCGCCGGCGAACGACAGCTCGATGGTCAGCCGGTTGGTGAACAGCACCAGCACGAAGGCGAAAGCCAATAGCGCGGCGAACACGCTCAGCGCCTCGCGCGGGGTGACCCGCCCCGAGGCGATCGGCCGTCCGGCGGTGCGTTCCACCTGGGGGTCGAGCTTGCGGTCGGCATAATCGTTGATCGCGCAGCCGGCTGCGCGCATCGCGAACACGCCCAGGGTGAAGATGACCAGCGGCTTCCACGGCGGGAAGTCGCCCGCGGCCAGCCACAGCGCCCACCAGGTCGGCCACAGCAGCAGCAGGGCGCCGATCGGCCGATCCATGCGGGTCAGCACCAGGTAATCCAGCGCCTTCTCGCGATACTGCGCCGGCAGCTTCTGCAGCAGCCAGTTCAGCACCCGCGTGGCGCGGGTCGAACTGTCCGCGGGCTGCAACGGCCTGGGCGCGGCCTTCGCCGCGCCGGGTCGTGGCCGCACGGCAGGCGAGGGTGCGTTCTTGCGCCGCTGGCGTTTGCGAGGTGGAGGAGCCATCGACGCAGTTTAGCGTGAGCCGCGGCCGATCGTGGCGTGACGCCCTGCGCGAAACGGCAAGTCGCGCCGGCGATCTACTGCCGCAGCAACAATCGATACGCCGGATGCGCGCTCTCATCCACATGCGGATAGCCCAGCGTGGCGAGGAAACGCCGGAACAGCGGCAATTCGGCGGCGGGTACCTGGATGCCGACCAGGATGCGGCCGTGGTCAGCGCCGTGGTTGCGGTAGTGGAACAGGCTGATGTTCCAGTCCGGGTGCATGTGATCGAGGAAGCGGGTCAGCGCGCCGGGGCGCTCGGGGAACTCGAAGCGGTACAGCAGTTCGTCGCGGGCCAGCGGCGAGCGGCCGCCGATCATGTGGCGCAGGTGCAGTTTGGCCAGCTCGTCGTCGGTGAGGTCGAGCACCTCGAACTGCTGCGCGCGAAACGCCGCGGCCAGCGCCTCGCGCTCGTCGCGGCTGGCGATGCGCACGCCCACGAAGATGTGGGCGAGGCGGGCGTCGCCGATGCGGTAGTTGAACTCGGTGATGTCGTGCCGGCCCAGCGTGGCGCAGAAGCGGCGGAAACTGCCGCGTTCCTCGGGAATCGTCACCGCGAACACCGCCTCGCGCTGCTCGCCGACCTCGGCGCGCTCGGCGACGAAGCGCAGGCGGTCGAAGTTCATGTTGGCGCCGGAGACGATCGCCACCAGCGCGCCACGGCCGCCGCCGTGCGTGGCCACGTAGTGCTTCAGCCCGGCCAGCGCCAGCGCGCCGGATGGTTCGGCCACGCTGCGGGTGTCCTGGTGGATGTCGCGGATCGCGGCGCAGATCGCGTCGGTGTCGACGCGCAGCATCGCGTCGACATGCTGGCGGCACAGCGCGAAGGTCAGCGCGCCGACCTGCTTCACCGCGGTGCCGTCGGCGAACAGGCCGACCTCGTCCAGGGCGACGCGCGTGCCGGCTTCCAGCGAGCGCGCCATCGCATCCGAATCCGACGCCTGCACGCCGATCACCTTCACCTCGGGCCGCAGCGCCTTGATGCACGCGGCGACGCCGGCGAGCAGGCCGCCGCCACCGACCGGCACGAACACCGCCTCGAGCGGGCCGGGGTGCTGACGCAGGATCTCCAGGCCGATCGTGCCCTGGCCGGCGATCACCGCGGGGTCGTCGAACGGATGCACGAACACCGCGCCACGCTCGGCCTGCAACCGGGCGGCGGCGGCCTGGGCGTCGCTGTACGAATCGCCGGTCAGCACCAGCTCGACCATTGCGCCGCCGAAGCGGCGCACCGCGTCCACCTTCACCTGCGGCGCGGTCACCGGCATCACGATGGTGGCGCGGATGCCCAGCTTCGCCGCGGCCAGCGCCACGCCCTGCGCGTGGTTGCCGGCCGAGGCGGCGACCACGCCGCGCCCGCGCTGTGCCGCATCCAGCTGCACCATGCGGTTGTACGCGCCGCGAAGCTTGAACGAGAACACGCTCTGCTGGTCCTCGCGCTTGAGCAGCACGGGCCGGCCCAGCCGTTCGCCCAGCAGCGGCGCTGCCTCCAGCGCGGATGCCTGCGCCACCTCGTAGACGCGCGCGGCACGGATCTGCGCCAGCAGGTCGGCTGCGTCGTCGGGCAGGGGCGCGACGGCATTCATGCCGCGAGCGCGGTGGCCGGATGCGCCACCTGCAGCACGTCGACCAGCTTGCGGGTCTGCTGCAACAGCTGCGCGACACCGGCGTCGTCGCACTGCAGGCTCAGCGTAAGCCGCGACACGGCCGGATCGTGCGTGGCCGCCACGGTCAGCGTGTCGATGTTGTAGCCCCGCGCGGCAAACAGCCCGGCCACGCGTACCAGCGCGCCGGCTTCGTTCTGCAACAGGATGGACAGGGTGTGGTTCATGGCGGGCGACTCCGTTGGGGTGAATCCTTCACGGGAATGACGACGGTGAAGATTTGTCGCGATCTCTGGTGGGTGGAAAAATCACGGCTCAGAACATGTGCGATGCAGCGGTCTCGCGCTCGACCGGTGCCGCCCGCGACGCAATGAACTCGCCGGTGATCATCTGGGCGTAGCTGGCGCCGGGGCCGACCATCGGATACACGCCGGCGTCCGGGTCGATCATCACTTCCAGGAAGGCCGGGCCGTCGCAGGCGAGGAAGTCGGCGACCACCGGCTCCAGTTCGTCCACGCGCTCCAGCCGTCGCGCCCAGCCGAAGCCGTCGGCCTGCGCGGCCAGCACGAAGTCCTTCCTGTGCAGGCTCTTGTCCGACGCGGCGAAACGGCCCTTGAAGTACAGCTTCTGCCACTGCCGCACCATGCCGTCGCCGACGTTGTTGAGCACCACGATCTTCAGCGGCAGGTTGTACGTGGTGACGGTTTCCAGCTCGCCGATGTTCATGCGGATGCTGGCGTCACCGTCGATGTCGATGACCAGCTTGTCCGGATGGGCGAACTGCGCGCCGATCGCCGCGGGCAGGCCGAAACCCATCGTGCCCATCGAACCGGAGGTCAGCCAATGCCGCGGCGCGCGGAAGTCGAAATACTGCGCCGCCCACATCTGGTGCTGGCCGACGCCGGTGCTGACGATGGCACGGCCTTGCGCGTAGCGGTTGATCGCCTCGATCACCGCGTGCGGCTGGATCAGCGCGCTGGCACGGTCGTAGTTCATCGCGTGCACGCGTTTCAGTTCGGCCACGTGGGCGTGCCAGGCGTCCAGCTTCGGCCGCAAGCCATGGCCGAGGCCATACGCGGTGAGCCGTTCCAGCGCGCGTTTCAGCGGACCGACGTGGTGCCAGTCGACCTGCTTCACCTTGCCGATCTCGGCCGGATCGATGTCGACCTGCGCGATGAACTTCGCCTGCGGGGCGAACTTGTGCGGCACGCCGGCCACGCGATCGTCGAAGCGCGCGCCCAGCGCCAGCACGAAGTCGCAATCCTCCACCGCGTAGTTCGCGTACGCGGTGCCGTGCATGCCGAGCAGGTGCAGCGCCAGCGGGTCGGTGCTGTCGAAGCCGCCCAGTCCCATCAGGGTGGTGGTGACCGGCAGGCCAAACGCGTCGACGAAGGCGCGCAGCGCAGCGGCGGCTTCCGCCGCGATCACGCCGCCGCCCGCGTAGATCAGCGGCCGCCGCGCCTGCATCAGCGCGGCGAAGAACGCCGCGCAGTCGGCGTCACCGAGCGCCGACTGCTCCACCGCACGCAGCCGCGCGCGATAACCGGCCAGCGCCAGCTCGCCGCTGCCGCGCCAGGCGAGCGCGGCGTTCTGCACGTCCTTGGGCACGTCCACCACCACCGGGCCGGGCCGGCCGCTGCGTGCCAGGGTGAATGCGGTGCGCAGGGTCGCTTCCAGTTGCGCCGCGTCGGTGACCAGGAACACGTGCTTGGCGCAGGCGCCCATGATGTTGCTGATCGGGGCCTCCTGGAATGCGTCGCTGCCGATCGCCGCGGTGCCGACCTGGCCGCAGATCACCACCAGCGGGATCGAGTCGGCCATCGAGTCGCGCACCGGCGTGACCATGTTGGTGGCGCCCGGCCCGGAGGTGACGATGGCCACGCCGACCTTGCCCGATGCGCGCGCATAGCCGGCCGCCATGAACCCCGCACCCTGCTCGTTGGCCGGCACGATCAGCGGCATCGGCTCGCTGCCATCGGCGCGCGGGTGCAGGGCGTTGTAGCGGAATACCGCGTCGTACACCGGCAGGATCGCGCCGCCGGAATAGCCGAACAGCACCTCCACGCCTTCGTCGGCCAGTACCTGCACGATCGACTCGGCGCCGCTGGAAGGCGCGCTCGCGAGCGGCGCGGGATCGACGCTGAAGGCTTTGGCAGCGCTGGCTGTCAGGGTTGCTGTGGTCACGATGCATTTCCTGGATGCGACACGCGCCGGCGGTCGATGGAGCGTTGCGGTGCGCGGCGCGGGCGGCGAGCTAGTTGCGGATCAGTTCGTCTGCGGCGGGCGCGTGCACGGGCACGCCGTACGTCGAGATGATGCGCAGCTCCTGCGCCACGGGAGAGAAGCGCTCCCACGGGATGCCGTTGACGTCGGCATCGCAGTTGAAGCCGTGCGCGTCGTCATCCTCGAAGCCCACATGGCGCAGCTGGCCCGCGCGTTCGGGCTGCTGGTTGATCGAGAAATTCAGCTGGTCGGTGCGCCACATGGCATAGGTGCCAGCGACCACCGCCTGCGGCGGCTGGCCCAGGCGGCTGGTGTAATCGGCGATGGAGGCGCCCAGGTCGGCAACGGCCAGGGCGATATGGAAACGTTTCATGGCAGACCTCGTGTGTTTGGACAGGTGATGTGACGGACAGCCGGCGACTGGTGCCGGCGGCCCGGGTCGGGCTCAGCCCACCTTCTTCAGTGGCTCGACGGCGGGTTTTGCCGCGCTCGGCTGCAGCCACGGCATCCGCGCACGCAGCTTCGCGCCGACCTGTTCGATCGGGTGATCGAGGTCGGCCTGCTTCAGGCGCTTGTAGTTGGGCAGGCCGGCGGCGTATTCGGCCGTCCAGTTGCGGGCGAAGGTGCCGTCCTGGATGTCGGTGAGCACGTCCTTCATGCGCGCCTTCACGCCGGCGTCGACGACCCGCGGGCCGCTGACGTAGTCGCCGTACTGCGCGGTCTCGGAGACGAACTCGAGCATCTTGCTGAGGCCGCCCTCGTAGAACAGGTCGACGATCAGCTTCAGCTCGTGCATCACCTCGTAATAGGCGATCTCCGGCTGATAGCCCGCTTCGGTCAGCGTTTCGAAACCGGCGATCACCAGCTCGCTGGCGCCGCCGCACAGCACGGCCTGCTCGCCGAACAGGTCGGTCTCGGTCTCTTCCTTGAAGTCGGTCTTGATGATCATCGCGCGGCCGCCGCCGATGCCGTCGGCGTAGGCTTTCGTCTTCGCCTCGGCCTGGCCGCTGGCGTCCTGGTGCACGGCCCAGATGCACGGCACGCCGCGGCCGCGTTCGTACTCGGTGCGGACCAGCGCGCCGGGGCCTTTCGGCGCGACCAGGATCACGTCGATGTCGCTGCGCGGATTGATCTGCCCGAAGTGCACGTTGAAGCCGTGCGCGAACAGCAGCGCGGCGCCGGACTTGATGTTCGGCTCGATCGCCTCGCGGTACAGCGCCGGCTGCACCATGTCCGGGGTCAGCACGGCGACCAGGTCGGCGCCGCGCACGGCCTCGGCCGGTTCCAGTACGTTGAAGCCGTCGGCTTTCGCCTTGTGCGAGGTGGGGCCGTTCGGGCGCAGGCCGATCACCACGTCGAGGCCGGAGTCGCGCAGGTTGAGCGCGTGCGCGCGGCCCTGGCTGCCGTAGCCGAGCACGGCGATGCGGGAAGAGGCGAGGGTGGAATGGCTGCTCATGCGGTAGCTCCCTGGTTGGATGTTTCAGTGCGTGGCGTGCGGTTGGGTACACGGGTGTCGGGGTGGGTGGTGGCGCCGTCGGAGGCCGAGCCGACCAGCAGCGCGTACTTGGCCAGTGCGCCGCGGCTGACCTTCGGCGCCGGTGGTTGCCAGTGCGCGCGGCGTGCGGCGAGGTCGGCGTCGGTGCGCAGTTCGCGCTGGCCGGCATCGATGGCGATGCGATCGCCGTCGCGCAGCAGGGCGATCGGTCCGCCGCGCGCCGCTTCGGGCGCGACGTGGCCGACCATGAAACCGTGGGTGGCGCCAGAGAAGCGGCCGTCGGTGATCAGCGCCACGTCATCGCCGAGGCCGCGTCCGACCAGGGCCGCGGTGACGCCGAGCATCTCGCGCATGCCCGGCCCGCCGGCCGGGCCTTCGTTGCGGATCACCAGCACGTCGCCGGCGCGAATGCGATCGCCCTGCACCGCGGCAAACGCTTCCTCCTCGCTCTCGAAGACGCGCGCCGTACCTTCGAAACTGCCGCTCTTGCCGGGAATCTTCAGGATGCAGCCTTCCGGCGCCAGGTTGCCGTACAGGATCGAGTAGCCGCCGCGGGGCTTCAGCGGAGCGCTGACCGGATGCACCACGTCCTGGGTGTCGGCGCGCGGCGCCGCGGCGACTTCGTCGAACAGCGAGCGGCCAGTGACGGTGGGCGTGTCTTCCAGCATGCCCGCGGCGATCAGCTCCTGTGCCACCCGCGCGCTGCCGCCCGCACCGAACAATTCCACCGCGGTGTAGCGGCCGCCGGGCAGCAGGTCGGCGATCACCGGCGTGTGCACCGAGGCCGGCTCGAAATCCTCCAGCGTCCACTCGACGCCGGCCTCGCGGGCGATCGCCAGCAAGTGCAGCACCGCGTTGGTGGAGCCCGCAGTGGCGGCAACCATGCGCGCGGCGTTGCGCATCGCGGTGCGGGTGATCAGCTCGCGCGGCGTGCGGTTTTCGCGCAGGCATTCCATCACCAGTTCGCCGCAACGAAATGCTGCTGCACCCTTGGCCGGATGCGTCGCGGGGATGTCGTTGTAACCCACCGGCGACAGGCCCATCGTGGTCAGCACCATCGCCATGGTGTTGGCGGTGAACTGGCCGCCGCAGGCGCCCGCGCCGGGGCAGGCGTCGCGCTCGACCGCGGTCAGTTCCGCATCGCTGATCTTGCCCGCGCCGTGCGCGCCGACCGCCTCGAACACCTGCTGCACGGTGATCGGATGGTGGTCGTGGGTGCCGTGCGCGATGGTGCCGCCGTACAGCGCCACTGCGGGGATATCCAGCCGCGCCATCGCCATCGCCGCGGCCGGAATGGTCTTGTCGCAGCCGCACAGCACCACCATCGCGTCGAGGCAGTGGCCGTCCACCGCCAGCTCGATCGAGTCGGTGATCACCTCGCGGCTGATCAGCGACGAACGCATGCCGGGCGTGCCCATCGCAATGCCGTCGGTGACCGCGATGGTGTTGAACTCCACCGGTGTGCCGCCGGCGGCACGGATGCCATTGGCCGCCTCCACCGCCAGCTCGCGCAGGTTGAGGTTGCACGGGCTCACGTTCGACCAGGTGTGCACCACCGCCACCAGCGGCTTGGCGATCGCCGCGTCGTCCAGGCCGGTGGCGCGCAGCATCGCGCGGGCGGGAGCGCGGTCAGGGCCGCTCTTGATCAGGTCACTGCGCATGGTGATTCCACGGTGTGTTGGAAAAAAAGCGCCCCCGGCGTGCAGAGGGAGGTTGGCCGGACGGGACAGGGGGCGGCGCCATCACGGCGACCACGAACCGTCCTGGCCGCTGGCACGCCAGGGGCAGCAGAAAGCGCGGACACGTCCCTGTGTCCGCCGGGGAAAGCGTGGGTGCGCATCAGCCGCATGCGCGCGCTCCGCAGAAGAACGCGGCGGCGTTGTCGGCGTGTTCCTCGATCGCGGCCAGCACCGCATCGAGCACTTCGGTGGTGCCGGCATGTCCGCCGATGTCGCGGCTGTGCGGGCCGTGCCGCAGCACTTGCTCCACCGCCGCCTCGACCGCCAGCGCCTCGGCCTCCAGCTGCAGCGAGTGGCGCAGCAGCAGCGCGGCAGAGAGGATCGCGCCGACCGGGTTGGCCACGCCTTGCCCGGCGATATCGGGTGCCGAGCCGTGGATCGGTTCGTACAGGCCCATGAGGGTCGAGGCGGCCGCAGGCCGCACCGAACTCCCTTCTCCCGTTGACGGGAGAAGGTGGCCCGCAGGGCCGGATGAGGGGGCTCGATCGCCCAGCGACGCCGACGGCAGCAGGCCCAGCGAACCGGCCAGCGCGGCGGCCTCGTCGGTGAGGATGTCGCCGAACAGGTTCTCGGTGACCACCACGTCGTAGCGGTTCGGCTGAGTCAGCAGCAGCATCGCCATCGAGTCGACCAGCTGATGCTCGACCCTTACGTCGGGGTAGTCGGCGGCGATGCGCTGCACCGTGCTGCGCCACAGCCGCGAAGTTTCCAGCACGTTCGCCTTGTCGACCGAGGTGACGTGCTGGCGACGATCGCGTGCCAGCTCGAACGCGCGGCGCACCACGCGTTCGATCTCGACCACGGTGTACCTGCATTCGTCGGTGGCGGTGTCCACGGTGCGTGTCTTCGCGCCGAAATAGGCGCCGCCGGTGAGTTCGCGCACGAACAGCACGTCGACGTCCTTCAGTTTTTCGTTCTTCAGCGGCGACAGATCGGCCAGGGCCGGATGCACCTGCAACGGGCGCAGGTTCGCGTACACGCCGAGCGCGGCGCGCAGCGCCAGCAAGCCCTGCTCGGGTCGCACCGGCGCGTTCGGGTCCGACCACTTCGGGCCGCCGACGGCGCCCAGCAGCACGGCGTCGGCGGCCTGGCACGCCGCCAGCGAGGCGGCCGGCAGCGGCTCGCCGGTGGCGTCGATCGCGCTGCCGCCGATCAGCTGTTCGTCGAAACTGAATTCGTGCTCGTAGCGCGTGGCCACGGTGTTCAATACGGCCACCGCCGCGGCGGTGACCTCGGGGCCGACGCCGTCGCCGGGCAGGGTCACGATGCGGGCTTTCATGCTGCTTGCTCCTGTTGTTCGTAGCGGGCGATGGCATCACGGTGTTGCAAGAGGTAGCCGAGCTGGTCGACGCCGTTGAGCAGGCAGTGCCGCGCGAACGGTTCCAGTCGGAACGGGATGCGGCCGCCGTCGGGCAGCGCGATGTACTGCTCGCGCACGTCGATCGCCAGCTCGATGCCCGGGTGCTTGAGCAGCCAGCGGTGCTCCAGTTCGTCGATGACGATGGCGAGCAGGCCGTTCTTCAGCGCGTTGCCGCGGAAGATGTCCGCGATCTCGCTGCACAGCACCGCGCGGATGCCGTAATCCAGCAGCGCCCACGGCGCGTGTTCGCGCGAGGAGCCGCAGCCGAAATTGCGCCCCGCCACGAGGATCGAGCAGCTCTTCGCCTCCGGCCGGTTCAAGGGGAAGGCCGGGTTGTCGCTGCCGTCGGCCTGGTAGCGCCAGTCGTGGAAGCACAACTTGCCCAGTCCGTCGCGCGTGGTGGTGGTGAGGAAGCGCGCCGGGATGATGCGGTCGGTGTCGATGTTCTCGTCGGGCAGCACGGCGGTGCGGGAGTGGATATGGGTGACGGGTTTCATTCGGATCTCCTCGAACTGGCAGCCTTGGCTCCTCCCCCTGCTTGCAGGGGGAGGTTGGGAGGGGGTAGCGCTCTTGCCGCAAGAGCAACCCCACCCCAACCCTCCCCTGCAAACAGGGGAGGGGGAAAAGCGGAGCGGGTCGTACTCATGCTCATGCCGCCACCTCCACCGCGTACTCGCGAGGATCGGCGATGCGCCCGGCCACCGCACTGGCGGCAGCCGTCGCCGGACTCGCCAGCACGGTGCGCGCACCCTTGCCCTGGCGACCCTCGAAATTGCGGTTGGAAGTGGACACGACCAGCTGGCCCGGCTGCGCCAGGTCGCCGTTCATCGCGATGCACATCGAGCATCCCGGCACGCGCCACTCGGCGCCGGCGGCGGTGAACACGTGGTGCAGGCCTTCGCGCTCGGCGTCGCGGCGCACCGCCTCGGAGCCGGGCACCACCAGCATGCGCACGCCGTCGGCGACGCGGCGGCCATGCAGCACGCGGGCCGCTTCGCGCAGGTCGGACAGGCGCGAGTTGGTGCAGCTGCCGACGAACACCACGTCCACCGGCGTGCCCTGCATCGGCTGGCCGGCCTTGCTCTGCATGTAGTCGAGCGCGCGGCGTTCCTGCGCATTCGTCGCCGCCGGCACCGGCGCGTCCATCGCGATCGCCATGCCTGGATGGGTGCCGTAGGTGACGGTAGGTTTCACCGCGCCGGCGTCGATGCGCACCTCGCGGTCGTAACGCGCGCCGTCGTCGCTGCGCAACGCGCGCCATTGCGCCACCGCGTGCTCCCACGCTTCGCCTTGCGGCGCACGGGGACGTCCCTTCAGCCACGCGAACGTGGTGTCGTCCGGGGCGATCAGCCCGGCGCGTGCGCCGGCCTCGATCGACATGTTGCACACGGTCATGCGCTCGTCCATCGTGAGCGCCTCGATCGCCGCGCCGCGGTACTCCAGCACGTAGCCGGTGCCGCCATCGACGCCGATGCTGCCGATGATGTGCAGGATCAGGTCCTTGGCGCCCACGCCCGGCGGCAGCTGGCCGTCGACGTGGATCGCCATGGTCTTGGGCCGGCGCTGTAGCAGGCATTGCGTGGCCATCACATGGCCGACCTCGGTGGTGCCGATGCCGAACGCCAGCGCGCCGAATGCGCCATGGGTGGAAGTGTGGCTGTCACCGCAGACGATGGTCATGCCGGGCCGCGTGGCGCCCAGCTCGGGGCCGATCACGTGCACGATGCCGCGGTCGGCGCTGTCCCAGCCGTGCAGTTCGACGCCGAACTCGCGGCAGTTCGCTTCCAGTTGCGCGACCTGGGCCTGCGCCTCGGCGTTCGCATACGGGCGGCTGCCGTCGTCGTTTGTCGGCAGGGTCGGGGTGGAGTGATCAAGCGTGGCCAGCATGCGGTCGGGCCGGCGCAGTTTCAGCCCGCGCCCGCGCAGTTCGCTGAACGCCTGCGGCGAGGTGACCTCGTGCACCAGGTGCAGGTCGACGTAGAGGATCGCCGGCGTGTCCGCGGTTTCGGCGGCGACGACGTGGGCGTTCCAGATTTTTTCGAAGAGCGTCTTGGCCATCACGCAGCCTCCTGCGCGGTGGCTTCGCTGTGGACGGGCGTTAACCAGGACCAGCGATCCTCGGTACGTCCATCGAACAGGCCGAAGAACGCCTGCCGCAGCTGCTGGGTGATCGGCCCGGGAATGCCCTTGCCGATCGCCTTGCGGTCGACCGAGCGCACTGGCGTGATCTCGGCGGCGGTGCCGGTCATGAACACTTCGTCGGCGGAATACAGCGCCTCGCGGGGCAGCTCGCGCTCCTCCACCGCGATGCCGAGATCGGCGGCCAGGGTGATCACCGCATCGCGGGTGATGCCGGCCAGGATGCCGGCGCTGGATGGCGGGGTGAGCAGCTTGCCGCGCTTCACCACGAAGAGGTTTTCGCCGGCGCCTTCGCTGAGCAGGCCGTTGTGGCCCAGCGCGATGCCCTCGTCGTAACCGTTGCGGCGGGCCTCCAGCCCGATCAGCTGGCTCGACAGGTAATTGCCGCCCGCCTTGGCCCAGCTCGGGATGGTGTTCGGCGCGGGACGGTTCCACGAGGACACGCAGACATCGGCGCCGCGCTCGGCCGCCTCGCCCAGGTACGCGCCCCAGTTCAACGCGATCAGCGCCACGTCGACGGGCGCGTCCGCCTTCGCCAGCACGCCCAGCCCGCCGGCGCCGCGGAACACGATCGGCCGCACGTAGGCCGACGGCATCGCGTTGGCGCGGATCAGCTCCAGGCAGGCGGCGTTGATCTCGTCCTCGCTGTAGCCCACCTCGATCTCGTAGACGCGGGCCGATTCGAACAGCCGCCGCGTGTGCTCGGCCAGGCGGAAGTAGGCTGGTCCGCGCGGCGTGGCGTAGACGCGCTCGCCCTCGAACACCGACGAGCCGTAGTGCAGCGCGTGGGCGCTGACGTGGACGTTGGCCTCGGCCCACGGCTTGATCCGGCCGTTGTGCCAGACGAAAGGTGTGTGGCCATGGTTCATGCGGTGGCTCCCAGGTTGCGGGTGGCGGGGGCAGCGGCGGCGGACGCCTGTTGCTCGATGCGATTGACGATCACCAGCGCGGCCAGCGCGGCGGCTTCGACGATGTCGGTGCTGTCGCCGTGGCCGCGCCAGTCGCGACCGGCATGGCGGGCGCTCAATTGCGCATGGCCCGGCGCGTCGGCGCCTTCGCCCATGGCGTCGATCTGGAACCGGGTCAGTTCCAGCGGCGTACCGGTGGCGCGTTCGATCGCGCGCAGCACGGCGTCCACCGGACCATCGCCGATCGCTGCTTCGGCGGCATGGTGCCCGTCGTCGTGGCTCAACTTGACCGACGCCGACGCGCTGCCGCCGAAATGCGAGTTGGCGTGCAACTGCAGCAGGTGCCACGGGCCGCCGGCGTTCGGGTCGCGGCCCAGCGCCAGCGCTTCCAGGTCTTCGTCGTGCAGCTCGCGGCCGTGGTCGGCGAGGATCTTGAAGCGGGTGAAGATGTCGTCCAGCGCGGTGTCGTCGGGCGTGTAGCCCATCGCCTGCAATCGCTGACGCAGCGCGGCGCGGCCGGAATGCTTGCCCATCACCAGGCTGGTCGCGGCGATGCCCACGTCCTGCGGCCGCATGATTTCGTAGGTGCCGCGATGCTTCAGCATGCCGTGCTGGTGGATGCCCGATTCGTGGGCGAACGCGTTGGCGCCCACGATCGCCTTGTTGCGCGGCACCGCCTGACCGGTCAACTCGGTGAGCAGGCGCGAGGTCGGGTACAGCTGGCGCGTGTCGATGCGCGTGTCCACGCCGAAATGCCGCGCGCGCACCTTCAGCGCCATTACCACTTCCTCCAGCGCGGCGTTGCCGGCGCGCTCGCCGATGCCGTTGATGGTGCATTCCACCTGGCGCGCGCCCGCGCTCACCGCGGCCAGGCTGTTGGCCACCGCCATGCCCAGATCGTTGTGGCAATGGCTGGAGAAGATCACCCGCTCCGCGCCCGCCACGTGGCGACGCAGGTACTCGAACAGCGCCACGATTTCCGACGGCGTGGTGTAGCCAACCGTGTCCGGTGCGTTCAGCGTGGTGGCGCCGGCCGCCACCGCGGCACTGAACACCTCCGCCAGGAATTCGGGCTCGGTGCGCAGCGCATCCTCGGCGGAAAATTCCACTTCGTGGCAATGGTCGCGGGCGCGTTCGATGGCGCGCACCGCGGTGTCCAGCACCTGCGCCCTGCTCATGCCCAGCTTGTGTTCGCGGTGCAGCGGGCTGGTCGACAGGAACAGGTGGATGCGCGCGTGCCGGGCCGCCTGCAGCGCGCGGGCGGCGCTGTCGATGTCGCCGTCCTGGCAACGCGCCAGAGCGCATACCGTGGTGCTTTTCAGCGTGCCGGCGATTTCCGCAACCGCAGCAAAATCGTCCGGCGACGCCTGCGGAAAGCCGGCCTCGAGCACGTCCACGCCCAGCGCCTCGAGCTGCTGCGCCATGCGCAGCTTGGCCCGCCGGTCCATCGAGAAACCGGGCGCCTGTTCGCCGTCGCGCAAGCTGGTATCGAAGATCCGCACGCGTTCGGCGACTACGTCGTCGTCGCTGGCGGGGGCGTTGTGCTGGTCGGGGTTTTTCATCATGGCTCCGCTGTGTGGGCGTCGCCGAAGGCATAAAAAAACCCCGCATCCGTTACCGGGTGCGGGGTTCTTTGGGTGTTTTCAGGTTTTTCTATTTACCTGGACACATGCCCTCAGCCCGCACCTCCGTTGGTAATGAGGAGTACGAGTACGAGGGCAAGAAGGAGCGTGCCGCGAGCCTGCAGCAGGCCGGCAACCGTCAGGAGACGGTTTCCATTGGCGAGGCTGCGGTGGCTGTTGCGCTGCGACATGAGTCGACACTAAACCGGTCTTTGCCGCCTTGTCAACAGGAGTCGATATGAAAAATGCTTCTATGTGACATGGTCGGCTTTTGGACGTCTATCCGTCCATGCACGAAACGGCCATCGGAAAGCTCGCTGGCGTGGTTCGATGCGTTCCGTGCAAAATTTCGCGGTGGATGGCGTCAGCGCTGGCCGTCCGGCGCGGTATCCGTGCCAAGCTGGAGTTGCTTTCGCTGGTAGTCGATCAACGTCTGGTCGGCCAGCAGATAGTCCTTTTTGGCAAGGGCAGACTGGATGAGCACGGCAATCTCCTGGTCGCTCTTGCCTTCCAGCGAGGCGCGCCGGGAATTCAACGCAAAGTCCGGCTGATAGGCCCCGGCCACTGTCCTTGCGGCTTGTGGCGACAACCCGAGGGTTTGCCATGCTTCCGCGAGCTTTTCGCGGAGCTTGTTGAGGTTGACCACGGCGTTGATCGAAACCTCGCGATCGTCGCGGGACAGACTGTTATACGTCTGCTGTCTCTGTCGGTTGAGGTTTTGCTGGATGTTTTGCTGGGACCGCGAGGTCATTGCCTTCTCGGAGGAGTCCTGTGCATGGAGCACCGGAGCTGCCAACGTGATCAACAGGCATGCGAAAGCCAATTTCTTCATGTGAAGATCCCTCTGCAGAAGAACGGGTGGACAACGCGTCGAACGATATGGAGCTGCGGGCGGCCTGCCTTGTCGACCCTTCGCAAGGATTTCGGTGACGGGCAAATCGTTGGACCCCGTGCGAAATCTAGGCTCATTGGAGGTTCGACGCAAACGAGGAAAACCGCAGGAAAATGCGGATCGATCGCGGCCGGGGCGTCGTTTTGCCTTGATCAGGATCGACGGTCCGGGGTGTCTGGAACCCCTGTGCGCAACCAGTGCTTCAGTGCATCGTCTTGCGCCGCCATTGGCTCCGTTTTCGCCGGTCGTTCGAGCATGGCCTTCAGCGCGGGTGGAATCGCCAGCGGCTGACCGAGCAGCGGTTCCAGCACGGTCTCGAACTTGGCCGGATGAGCGGTGGCGACCACGACCCGAGGTTGACCGTTACGCGCCCCCGCGCGATCAAGCAGGGCGAACGCGGTGGCCGTATGTGGGCAGACGAGCTCGCCATGCTCGCGGGCATGCCGCAGCACGGCGGCACGGATCGTGTCGTCGTCCACGCTCTGCGCGCGAAGCAGCTGGCGCAACGGCGCGTCATCGGGAAACGTCCAGCGCAGGCGCTCGAAGTTGCTTGGGGCGCCCACGTCCATCGCGTTGGCGATGGTGGCCACCGCTTCGCGCGGCCGGTAGTCCGCGCCGGCGAAGAACTCCGGCAGGGTGGCGTTGGCGTTGCAGGCCAGTTGCACCTCGCCGATCGGCAAGCCGATCTCGCGCGCCCACAGGCAGGCCAGCGCGTTGCCCAGGTTGCCGGTGGGCACGATGAAGTCGAGTGGTGCGCCGTGTTCGCGCCACCAGCCCAGCGCGGCATGGGCGTAGTAGCTCATCTGGGGCAGCAGGCGGCCCAGGCTGATGCTGTTGGCCGAGGAAAGCGGCACCTGGGCCTGCAGTTCGGCGTCGTTGAGCGCGGCCTTGACCATGCGCTGGCAGTCGTCGAAGCGGCCGGCCACGCGCAACGCGGTGACGTTGTCGCCGAAGCAGCCGAGCTGGTGCGCCTGGCGCGGCGAGACCAGGCCATCGGGATACAGGATCACCACGCGAATGTTCGGCTGGCGATGGAACGCCGCCGCCACTGCCGCGCCGGTGTCGCCCGAGGTGGCGACCAGGATCGTCAGCGGTCGTGCATCGCTGCGCGGCAGCCGGCGCAGGCAGGCGGCGAGGAAGCGTGCGCCGAAATCCTTGAACGCCGAGGTGGGGCCGTGGAACAGCTCCAGCAGGAAGGTGTCCGGATGCGCCGGCAGCGCGCGCAGTGGCGCGTCGAAGTTCAGCGATTCGGCGCAGATCGTGGGCAGTTCATCGGCCAGGGCATCGCCGGCGAAGAACGGCGCCAGCAAGGTGGCGGCGGTGTCGGCCAGCGTGCCGTGCGGGTCGAACGTGGCCGGGTCGAGGCGCGGCAGCCGTTCGGGCACGTACAGTCCGCCATCCGGGGCCAGCCCGGCGGCGATCGCCTGGCTGATCGGCACGGTCGGCGCGGCGTTGCGGGTGCTGTGGTAGCGGATGGACGCGTTCATGCGTCGTCCCCGAGCGAATCGATCAGCGCGGCCGCCGGCCCGTTGACCGGCGACACCCACGCATCGCTGTCCAGCCCGGCGTCGGCGAACGCGGCCTGCATCGCCACGCTGGCCGCCTCGGCGTCGCGGCGGTTGTCGTACCAGCCGAACACGCTGGGGCCGGCGCCGGAGATGCTGGCGCCCAGGGCGTGGTGATCGAGCGCGGCCTGTTTCACTTGCGCGAAATGGGGAATCAGCGGCGCGCGGCGCGGCTCCACCAGTACGTCCTTCAAGCCCTCGCGCACCAGTGCAGCATCGCCGCGGTAGCAGCCGGCCAGCACCAGGGCGAGGTTCGAACTCTGCGCCACGAATTCACCGAGTTCGTAATGACCGGCCAGCGCAGCGCGCGCCTTGCGCGTTTCCAGCACCACGTGCGGATGCACCAGCGCGCAGTGCCAGGCGTCGGGCACGTCGATGCGCATCAGGCGCTCGTGGGTGGCCAGCACCAGCCCGCCGAGCAGCATCGAGCCCAGGTTGTCGCCGTGCCGGCTGCCGCTGGCCACCGCCTCGCCGTCCAGCGCGAAGGCATACAGCGCCTCGCGCGAAAGCGGCTGGTCGAGCAGGGCGTTGGCCGCGACCAGCGCCGCCACGCACGAGGCGGCCGAGCCGCCCATGCCCGAGCCCAGCGCGATGCCCTTGTGCAGCACCAGCTCGAAACCGCAGGGCAGGTCGAGCGCGGCGCGCAGCGAGAGCAGGGCGGTGCCGGCGGTGTTTGCGCGCGGATCGGTGGGCAGCTCCGTGACGCAGCCGCGGATCGCCGCGATGCGCACCACCGGCTCGTCGATGCGGCGCACTTCGGCGCGATCACCGGCGCCGGCCACGCTGTGGCCGAGCAGGTCGAAGCCGACGCCGACGTTGCCGACGCTGGCGGGTGCGAAGGCGCAGGCGACGGGAGGGCGGGCGGCGGGGTGCGATGGAGCCATGACGGGTTCCGACAATGAGGAAGTCATGCGCGCGCCTCCAGCGACTCGGCGATGCGCAGCAGGTCGGTGAACACGCCGGCGGCGGTCACTTCCGGACCGGCGCCGGGGCCTTGCACCGACAGCGGATTATCGCAGTAGCGACGGGTGGTGAACTGCACGATGTTGTCGGTCAGCCGGGTGTGCGCGAAGGCGTGGCTGGCGGGCAGCACCTGCAGCCGCACGCTGGCGCGGCCGCGCTGGTCGAGCCGGGCCACGTGGCGCAGCACGCCACCTTCGGCATGGGCCTCGGCCAGCTTCGCGGCCATCGGCGCGTCCAGTTCGTCGAGTCGCTGCATGAAGTCGTCGCGCGGCAGCGCGGCCAGCGCCGGCGGCACCAGGCCCTGCAGGTCGACATCCTCCAGCGACAGCGGCCAGCCCGCCTCGCGCGCCAAGATCACCAGCTTGCGCGCCACGTCCAGGCCGGACAGGTCATCGCGCGGATCGGGCTCGGTATAGCCCAGCGCGTGCGCCTCGCGGACCAGCGCGGAGAACGGCTGGCGGCCGTCGTGGCGGTTGCACAGCCAGGCCAGCGTGCCGGAGAACATGCCGTCCACCGCCAGCAGTTCGTCGCCGGTGTCGAGCAGGTCGCGCAGCGTCTGCACCACCGGCAGGCCGGCGCAGACGGTGGCCTCGTAGCGGAAGCGCGCGCCGCCGGCGCAGGCCGCGCGGATCGCCTGCCAGCGCGGCAGCGGCCCGCTGCCGGCCAGCTTGTTCGGCGTCACCACATGCAGGCCGGCGGCCAGCCAGCGCGGATAGTGCGCCGCCACCTCGTCGTTCGCGCTGCAGTCGATCAGCAGTGCGTGGCGGCCATCGTTGCCGCGGACGTGTTCGGCGAACGCATTCAGGTCATTCGGTCGCCAGACCTGCGCGCCGTCGTGGCGGGCGTTGAGCTCGGCGTCGTCGCAGTCCAGCCACATGCGCTTGCTGGCCACCACGCCGCACAGCTTCAGTTCCAGTCCGCTGTCGCGGGCCAGTCGTGCCTGCGCCGTGCGCAACTGTTCCAGCAGCGCGCTGCCGACCCGGCCGGGACCGATCACGCCGATCGCCAGCACGCGGCGACGCGTGCTGGCGGTGCGCGGCAGCGCGGGCGGCGGCAACGGAAAATGCTGGACTTGCTCGGGTGCACAGGTGATCACGACGGCCTCTCCCTTGGAGGCCCGATCTCGCTGGCGTGTCGGTGTGAGCCGGCCCGCCTCGTCGAGGGCGGGCCGTTGCGTGTAGAAAACTTACCTACGCACGACACCCCGCCCGGAACCCGTGGTACCGGTACCGGTGGTAATCGTGGTGGTGGTCATCGCGGCGACAATGCCGGCGCACGACGCCATGCGACCGGTGTGAACCGGTGCGCAGTGCAGGCGTGCTGGCGTGGAAAGCGGCGACATGTGCTCGACCTTACGGGGATTGCTGCGCTGCGGTCAACAGATTCATCTGCAACCTTTTCGTGGCGGGAACCGGGCGGACCGGCGACGCCGCCGGCCTGCGGCAGGTTGTCGCGAGCCCGAAGCGGCCGGTTGCGCAGGCCTACAATTGGCGGATGAACCTCTCCCTTTCCCTGCGCACGAAGCTCCGCGCGGCCGTCGTGCTGCTCGCCTTCGGTGCCGGCGCCACGGCGTCCGCCGCCACCCCGCAGAGCGCCGCGGCACCGGTGCCCGACACTACCGAGCAGCGCGTCGCCGCGTGCACCAGCTGCCATGGCGCGCATGGCGCGGGCACGCCGGACAACGTGCTGATCCCGCGCCTGGCCGGCAAGCCGGCGGGTTATCTGCTGCAGCAGCTGGAATATTTCCAGACCGGCCAGCGCCAGCACGCGCCGATGGAATACGTGGTGCGCCAGCTCGGTCCGGCCTATCTGCGGCAGATCGCCGAATACTTCGCGCAGCAGGACGTGCCGTATCGCAAGCTGCCGGTGCCGCCGGTTTCCACCGAAACCCTGCGTCGCGGCGAACAGCTGGTGCTGCGCGGCGACTCCACCCGCGGCGTGCCGTCGTGCGTCATTTGCCACGGCGCGAAACTGACGGGCGTGCAGCCGATGATGCCCGGGCTGATGGGCCTGTCCTACGACTACCTCAGCGCGCAGCTGGTGTCGTGGCGCACCCGCACCCGCGCGGCCGAAGGCCCGTATTGCATGGGCGTGGTGGCCAACCGCATGCGCGAATCCGACATCACCGCGGTAGCGGCGTGGCTGGCCAGCCAGGAGCCGCCGGCCGACCTGCACCCGGCACCGGCCAGTGCGCAGACCGAGCCGTTGCCCGGCTGGTGCGTGATGGGACACAGCGGGGTGGCGCCATGAGCCGGTTGCGACGTGGCTGGTGGTGGCTGGTCTTGCTGTTGCTGGTCGGCGTGCTGGCGTGGGTGTTCGTCGGCGGCGGCCACGTCGCGCCGTCGTCGCCGGCGCAGCGCGATGCCGACACCGCGGCATTGCACGATCCGGCCATCATCGCGCGGGGCGAATACCTGGCCACCGCCGGCGATTGCGCGGCCTGCCACACCGCCCGCGACGGCCAGCGCTACGCTGGCGGCCGCGCGCTGGCCACGCCGTTCGGCGACGTGCCCGCGCCCAACATCACGCCCGATCCGGAAACCGGCATCGGCCAATGGAGCTTCGACGATTTCTGGCGCGCGCTGCACGACGGCAGGGGCCGCCACGGCCAGCTGCTGTATCCGGTGTTCTCCTACACCTCGTTCACCAAGGTCACCCGCGACGACGCGCTGGCGATCTTCGCCTACCTGAAATCGCTGCCGGCGGTGCATCGCCCCAACAGCGAACCGGGCCTCGACTTTCCGTACAACGTGCGCAAGAGCCTGCTGGCGTGGCGCGCGCTGTACTTCAAGCCGGGCGTGTTCCAGCCCGACCCGGCGAAGTCGCCCGAATGGAACCGCGGTGCCTACCTGGTGCAGGGCCTGGGCCATTGCAACGAATGCCACACCACGCGCGATTCGCTGGGCGGCATCGAGCAGGATCGCCACCTCACCGGCGGCCAGATCCCGGCGATGAACTGGTACGCGCCCGACCTCAGCACCCAGGCCGGCGGCGGCCTCGCCGGCTGGAGCGCGCCGGACATCGTCGACCTGCTGAAGACCGGCCAGTCGTCGAAAGGAGCCGCCTTCGGACCGATGGCCGACGTGGTGCGCCTGAGCACCCAGCACATGACCGACGCCGACCTGCAGTCGATAGCCGTCTATCTGCAATCGCTGCCGCCACGCGCACCGGCCGTGGCCGCCGCGCCGTTCAAGCGCGCGGCCAGCCACGAGCAGGGCGGCAAGCTGTACGCCCAGCGCTGCGCCGACTGCCACGGCGACAACGGCCAGGGCGTGGCCGGCATCTACCCGCCACTGGACGGCAACACCTCGGTCACCGAACCCACCGGCATCAACGCCACCCGCAGCGTGCTTCTCGGGGGCTTCGCCCCGGTCACCGCGGGCAACCCGCAACCCTATTCGATGCCGCCGTTCGCACAGCAACTGAGCGACGAGGACGTCGCGGCGGTGGTCAGCTACATCCGCCAGTCGTGGTCGAACCAGGCGGGGGCGGTGCAAGCTGCGGACGTGAGCACGTATCGGCATACGCCGATCGATTGAGGAGTTGGCGGCGCCATGCTGTTCTCCCTCCCCTGCTCGCAGGGGAGGGCCGGGGTGGGGTCCGCTTTTGATCTTGCTTCCTTGATTCTTCGTGCCTTGCTGTCATCAAGAGCAAAAGCTTTCGTCTGCCTTTGGCAGCCGAGCCACCTTTCTCTGTGTGGCCAGAGAAACGTGGCCCAAAGAGAGGCCACCCCGC
>NZ_LMHR01000063.1:0-61933 GCF_001428465.1 Rhodanobacter sp. Root179
TTTTTTTTACGCTCGACGAAAAACCGCAGCTCAGCCCTTGATGCGCTTCACGATCGCATCGGCGAAGCTGTCGGTGCTGCCCTTGCCGCCGATGTCCGGCGTCACGCTGTCGCGATCATTCGTCATGGTGTCGCGGATCGCCTGGCGCAGGCGGTCGCCCTTGGCCACCATGTCCAGGTAATCGAGCATGTCAGCGGCGGCCAGCAGCAGCGCGCAGGGGTTGGCGATGCCGCGGCCGGCGATGTCCGGCGCCGAGCCGTGCACCGCCTCGAAGATCGCCGCGTGCTCGCCGATGTTGTCGCCCGGCGCCAGGCCGAGGCCACCGACCAGGCCGGCGCACAGGTCGGACAGGATGTCGCCGAACAGGTTGGTGGTGACGATCACGTCGAATTGCTCGGGCTTCATCACCAGCTGCATGCAGGTGTTGTCCACGATCATCTCGTTGAACTCGATCTGCGGGTATTCCTTCGCGATCTCGCGCGCCACGTTGAGGAACAGGCCCGAGCTGGTCTTCAGGATGTTCGCCTTGTGTACGGCGGTGACCTTCTTGCGGCCCTTCTTCACCGCCAGCTCGAACGCGTAGCGGACGATGCGGCTGCTACCCTTGCGGGTGTTGCGCGCCACCGACTCGGCGATCTCGCCGTCGGCGGACAGGGTCTGGCCCTCGGAGCGGTAGGCGCCTTCGGTGTTCTCGCGCACCGTGATGATGTCGATGTTTTCGTAGCGCGACTTGGTGCCGGGGAAGCTCACCGCCGGGCGCACGTTTGCGTACAGGTCGAAAAGACGGCGCAGGGTCACGTTGACCGAGGTGAAGCCGCCGCCGATCGGCGTGGTCAGCGGGCCTTTCAGCGCGACCTTGTGCTCGGCGATCCTGTCCAGCGTGGCCTTGGGCAGCAGATCGCCATGCTTGTCCAGCGCGACCATGCCGGCGTCGACGAAATCGTAGGTCAGGCCGCAGTCCAGCGCGTCGAGCACGCGCAGCGTGGCGGTCATGATCTCCGGGCCTATGCCGTCGCCCGGGATCACGGCAATGGTTTTGTTCATGGGGATACTCCTTGGGGGACGATTGCGTGCGCGCATGGAACGGCGCAGGTCAAGACCGCCCATTATCGCCCATGCAACCGTTCCCGGACAGCCGATGGCCCGGGAAAACCGTTGCAAATCCTCGCACGGAGCATTGCAGAAACTCGCAGGGGGACATTCCCGTGCCTCCCCGCCGGTGAACAGCCTCGCCCGCGAACGGGCTCCCGCGCACGGTCAGCCGTGGTCGGCGCATTCCGCCGTGGCGGATTCGCCGGCTTCCAGCTTGTCCAGGAAATCCACCGCCCTGCGCAGATGCGGGATCACGATCGAACCACCCACCACCAGGCCGACGCTGAACACCTCGAAGAACTCGTCGCGCTGCACGCCGGCCTCCTTGCACTGGGCCACGTGGTAGCTGATGCAGTCGTCGCAGCGCAGCACCATCGAGGCGACCAGGCCCAGCATCTCCTTGGTCTTCACGTCCAGCGCGCCGGCCTTGTAGGTCTGCGTGTCCAGCGCGAAGAAACGCCGCACGACCTGGTTGTCCTCGGCCAGGATGCGCTCGTTCATGCGCTGGCGGAAGGCGGTGAATTCGGCAAGCTTGTCGCTCATGCGCCCTGCTCCAGCCATTGCGCCAACTCGCCGCTGCGGTCGGCGGCCACCAGGTCGTCGTAGCCGCCCACGTGCCGGTCGTTGATGAAAATCTGCGGCACCGTGCGGCGACCGCCGCTGCGCGCCAGCATCGCGTCGCGTTGCGCGGGATCGGCGTCCACGCGTACCTCGGTCCATTCCAGCCCCTTGGATTTCAGCAGGTTCTTGGCCGACACGCAGTACGGACACACGGCGGTCGAGTAGACCTCGATCTTGGACATCACGACACTCCACGAACAATGGGGAACTGCACAGCAGATGGGGCCGCGCGCGCCCGGCTCAAGCCGGACGGCTGCGGTGAACCGACGCAGCAGGACATGGTCACAATGCTATTGTCGCCGAACCCATGATCATGCCGCCACGTCCCGTTCCCTGCCTGCTCGCCACCCTGCTCTGCGCCGCGCTGGCGAGCACCGCCAGTGCCCAGCAGGACATGCGCCTGCCGGACCTGGGCAGTTCGGCCAACGCACTGATTTCGCCCAGCGAGGCGCAGGATTACGGCGCCTCCATGCTGCGCCAGATGCGCGCGCTGGACATGGTGGTCGACGACCCGCTGCTGGACGACTACATCAACGACCTCGGCTACCGGCTGGTCGCCAGCAGCGACAAGCCGAAGGAACACTTCGCCTTTTTCATCGTCAAGGACCCGGAAATCAACGCCTTCGCCGCGCCTGGCGGCTATATCGCGGTGAACTCGGGGCTGCTCACGATCACCCGTGACGAAAGCGAGCTGGCCGGCGTGATCGCCCATGAGATCGGCCACATCACCCAGAACCACCTGCAGCGTGCGTTCGAGGACTCGAAGAAGGATGCGCCGCTGATGGCCCTGGTGCTGCTCGGCGCGATCGCCGCCGGGGCCAGCAACCACAGCGGCGACGCACCGATGGCCGTGCTGGCCGGCGGCCAGGGGCTGATCGCGCAGAAATCGATCAATTTCACCCGCAAGGACGAGATCGAGGCCGATCGCGTCGGCATCCAGACGCTGTCCAAGGCCGGCTTCGACCCCAATGCGATGGCGGGCTTCTTCCAGCGCATGCAGGATGCGATGAGCGCCGGCGCCGGCGGCGAGGACGTGCCGGCGCTGTTGCAGACGCATCCGGTGACGACCAGCCGGATCAGCGACGCCAAGGCGCGCGCCGATGCGCTGATCGCCGCGCAGAAGCTGCGCGTGGGCACCACCGGGATCGATCGGCAGCAATGGGCGAGGAGCACGGCGCCGATCCCCTTCGTGAAGGACCCCACCACCCTGCTCGCTGCCCACCGCCCAAGCGATCTGGACACCTACGCGCTGATGCGCGAACGCGCCCGCGTGCTGGCCGGCGACGCCACGCGGCTGGCCACGTATTACGCGTCCAGCCTGCAGACGCGACGCGATTTCGACACCCCGGCAAATCACTACGGCTACGCGCTGGCGCTGACGCGCAGCGGCCGCGGCGCGCTGGCCATGGGGCAATTGCAGCCACTGCTGGACAACCATCCGGGAAACCTGCTGCTGAAGCTGGCCGTGGCCGATGCCCGCCTGCAGGCCGGCCAGCGGGCCGCCGCGCTGGCCATCTACTCGGAACTCAACACCCAGTCCCCGCGCAACCGTGCGGTCGCGCTGGCGTATGCCCATGCGCTCACCGCCGGCGGCGACAAGGACCAGGCCCGGCTCGCCGCCGGCAAGTTGCGGCCGCTGCTGGACAATGCCAGCGAACCGGAGATCTACAGCACCTACGCCCGCGCCAGCGACAAGGCCGGCGACAGCGTGCGCGCCGGCGAAGCCTACGCCGACGCGAGCTATTACTCGGGCCGACCGTACGACGCCATGGAGCAGCTCAAGCGGCTGCTCAAGCGCGACGACCTGGACTACTACGCCCGCGTGCGCATCCAGGCGCGGATCACCGAGCTGACGCCGCTGGTGCTGGAACTGCACAAGCGCAAGATCCGGACCGCGGACAGTCCCGGCGATGATTCGCGGCAATAAGTGCCGCACTGTCATCGCCGCGTAACATGGATTCGCTGCAATACTTTCGTCATCCGCCACGGCAGACCACCGCGTGCACAAACGCATCCTCATCGTTGAAGACGAAACCTCGATTCGCGAAATGATCGCCTTTGCCCTGCGCAAGGCCGGCATGGAAACCATGCAGGCGGTCGATGCCCGCGCCGCCCAGCTGGCGCTGTCCGAACAGGTGCCGGACCTGATCCTGCTGGACTGGATGCTGCCGGGCATGAGCGGGCTGGAGCTGGCGCGGCGCCTGCGCAAGGAAGAGCTCAGCCGCGAAATCCCGATCATCATGCTGACCGCACGCGGCGAGGAAATGGACCGCGTCAACGGCCTGGAGGCCGGCGTCGACGACTACGTGGTGAAGCCGTTCTCCACCCGCGAGCTGGTCGCCCGGATCAAGGCCGTCCTGCGGCGCAGCCAGGGCGACGACGGCACGGGTGTGATCGAACTGGGCGGTCTGCGCATCGACGGGGCCGCACACCGGGTGTTCGCCGGCGAGGAGCCGGTGGCGATCGGCCCCACCGAGTATCGGCTGCTGTATTTCTTCATGACCCATGCCGAGCGGGTCTACTCGCGTGCGCAATTGCTGGACCACGTCTGGGGCGGCAGCGTCTACGTGGAAGAGCGCACCGTCGACGTGCATATCCGCCGGCTGCGCAAGACGCTGGAGCCCTGGAAGCTGGATGAACTGGTGCAGACGGTGCGCGGCACCGGCTACCGCTTTTCCACCAGCATCTGAACGGCGCCGCCTCGCTTGCGTCGCCAGGATCTTTTGCCGATGCTGGCGGTCGCCGCATACGCCCCCGGATGACCCCGCTCCCGCATGCCTGACTGGAAACTCCCCACGTTCCTCGCCTCGATCCTGTGCGCCGGGGCGGCACTGGGCTGGCTGGCCGGAAGTTCCGCCTGGATCGGGCTGGCCATCGCCGCCATCCTCGGAGTCGTCTTCCTGCTGACCCGGCTCCGTCATCTGCAGCAGGCCATGATGGCCGCACCCGCTGCCGCCGGCGCCACTCACGATGACCGACTCATGACCCGCGCGCACCAGCTTGCCGCGAACCTGCGCGACCTTCGCCGGGCCGCGGACCACCTGCCGGATGCGGTGGTGCTGCTCGACCGTCACCAGCAGGTGCGCTGGTTCAACCACGCCGCGGGCAACCTGCTGGGACTGGATCGGGCGGGGGATCGCGGCCAGTCGCTGACCGAACGACTGGCCGGCTCCGAACTGGCCGACTGGCTGCGCGACGGGGCACAAGACCAGCTCGACGACGTCGCCGCCCCCGGCAACAAGGCGAGCCAGCTCAACGTCACCCTGCTGCCGTTCGGCAAGCATCAGCAATTGCTGCTGGCGAACGACATCACCCACCTGAAGCGACTGGAACAGGTGCGCCGGGATTTCGTCTCCAATGTTTCCCACGAGCTGCGCACGCCGTTGACGGTGATCCACGGCTATCTCGAATTGCTGGACCCCGAAGACGTGCCCGAGCTGGCGCCGGTGCTCACCGAGATGCGGGCGCAGTCGAAACGGATGGGCCAGATCGTCGAGGACCTGCTGACCCTGTCGCGACTGGAGACCCAGCACGAGGTGGTCGACGAACGCGTGCCCATGGCCGCCCTGCTGGCCACCGTGCGCAAGGAGGCCGAGGCGCTCAGCCAGGGCCGCCACCAGATCAGCCTGGAATCCACCGCCAACGCGGACCTGTTCGGTTCACCGAAGGACCTGCACAGCGCCTTGTCGAACCTGGTCAGCAACGCGGTGCGCTATACGCCCAACGGCGGCAGCATCGCGATCCGCTGGCGGCGCGAACCCGGCGGCGCGGTGTATTCGGTCAGCGATACCGGCTTCGGCATCCCCGCCAGCCACCTGGCCAGGCTGACCGAACGGTTCTACCGGGTATCCTCCAGCCGCTCGCGCGACAGCGGCGGCACCGGACTGGGGCTGTCGATCGTCAAGCACGTGCTGAACCTGCACCAGGCCCACTTGCAGATCGAAAGCGAAGCCGGTGCGGGTTCCACCTTTTCCTGCCACTTCGGCGATGCACGATTGCTGGCTCCCGACGCCGGCGAATGAAGCCGCTGCCACGGGCGCGATGTATTTGGCGCACGTCATGGGCCAGAATGAAGCATGCCCACACCACCGAGTTGCCCATCGCCCGATACCGGTCCCGGTGCACCGGAGTTGTATCTCAGCCGCGAGCTGGCCGCGCTGGAATTCAATTTCCGGGTACTGGCGATGGCGCGCGACCCCAGCGTGCCGCTGCTCGAGCGCCTGCGCTACCTGAGCATCGTGGCGAGCAACCTCGACGAATTCTTCGAGGTGCGGGTGGCGATGCTCAAGCACCACCACGCGTACGGTTCGGCCGCACCGGGTCCCGACGGGGTCAGCTCCGGCGACCTGCTGGTGCAGATCCGCAGTCGCGTGCTCGACCTGGTCGCCGAGCAGTACGCAACCTGGCAGGAACAGATCGGTCCCCAGCTGGATGCCGAGCAGATCCACATCCTCACCCGCAAACGCTGGAACCCGCGCCAGCGGCGCTGGCTGCAGGGCTATTTCGAGCACGAGGTGCTGCCGGTGCTGTCGCCGCTGGGACTGGACCCGGCGCATCCGTTCCCGCGCATCCTCAACAAGACGCTGAACATCGCGGTGGTGCTGAAGGGGCGCGACGCCTTCGGCCACGAGGGGCACATGGCGCTGGTGCGGGCACCGCGTTCATTGCCCCGGATCATCCGTGTGCCCGCCGAGGTCAGCGGCCCGGGGGAGCATTTCGTGTTCCTGGCCGAACTGCTGCAGGCCTTCGTCGACCTGATGTTTCCCGGCCTCAGGGTAGTCGGCTCGTACCAGTTCCGGGTCACCCGCAACAGCGAGCTGATCGTCGAGGAGGCCGAGGTGGAGAACCTGGCGCTGGCCCTCAGCGAGGAGCTGGTCGGGCGCGGCTACGCGCGGCCGGTGCGGCTGGAGATCGCCAACGATTGCCCGAAGGCGATCACCGCGATGCTGATCGAGAACTTCCAGCTTGAAGAGACCGACGTCTACCGCTGCGACGGCCCGGTCAACATCATCCGCGCCGGCCTGATCTACGACTGGCTGGACCGGCCGGAGCTGAAGTTCCCGCGGTTCAATCCGCAGCTGCCCTCGGCGCTCGAGAGCAACCGCAACAAGTTCGACCTGATCGGCCAGCACGACGTGCTGCTGCACCATCCGTACCAGAGCTTCGCGGCGGTGATCGACCTGCTGCGCCAGGCCACCGCCGACCCGCAGGTGCTGGCGATCAAGCAGACCCTGTACCGCGCCGGCGAGGACACCCCGCTGGTCGACCTGCTGGTCGAGGCGGCCCGCCACGGCAAGGACGTCACCGTGGTGATCGAGCTGCGCGCGCGCTTCGACGAGGAGGCCAACATCCGCCTGGCCACGCGGCTGCAGGAAGCCGGCGTGCAGGTGGTCTATGGCGTGGTCGGCTACAAGACCCACGCCAAGATGATGCTGATCGTGCGCCGCGAGGGCGAGGCGCTGCGCCGCTACGTGCACCTGTCCACCGGCAACTACCACCAGGCCAACAGCCGGATGTACACCGACATCGGGCTGATGACGGCCAACCCCGAGATCGGCGAGGACATGCACAAGGTCTTCCAGCAGCTGTCCGGCTTGGGACCCATCATCGACCTGAAGCGCCTGCTGCATTCGCCGTTCACGCTGTATCCGAAAGTGCTGGAGAAGATCGAGCGCGAGACCGCCCACGCGACCGCGGGTCGGCCAGCGCGCATCGTGGCCAAGCTCAACGCGCTCAATGAAGCGCGGGTGATCTCCGCGCTGTACCGGGCCTCGCAGGCCGGCGTGGAGATCGACCTGATCGTGCGCGGCGCGTGCACTCTCCGCCCCGGCCTGCCCGGCATCTCCGAGCGCATCCGGGTGCGCTCGATCGTGGGACGTTTCCTCGAGCACAGCCGGGTGTACTGGTTCGCCAACGATGGCGACGCGGAGATCTATTGCGCCAGCGCGGACTGGATGGAGCGCAACCTGATGCGGCGTATCGAGGTGGCCTTTCCGATCCTGGACCCGGACCTGGCGGCGCGCGTGTTCGAGGAAACCCTGGCCAACGGCCTGGCCGACAACACCCAGGCCTGGCTGCTGGGCAGCGATGGTCGCTATGTCCGCGCCACTCCCGGCGAGCACCCGCCGTACAGCGCCCAGCAGGGCCTGCTCGAACGCTACTGCAAGTGAGCCGATCGCCATGAACCGATGCAAGCCTTTCACGCGCGCGTGCGAGAATCCGTCCTTTGCCATCGCGGGAGCCCCGGCGTGAGCCCAGCCGAACAGACACCGATCCGCGATGGTGAACTCATCGCCGCGATCGACATGGGTTCCAACAGCTTCCACATGGTGGTCGCGCGGATGGAACACGGCGAGCCGCGCGTGATCGATCGCCTGCGCGACACCGTGCGGATGGCCGCCGGCCTGCGCGCCGACGGCAGCCTGGACGCCGAACGACGCGCCCGCGCGATCGCCTGCCTGGCCCGCTTCGGCCAGCGCATCGCCGGCCTGCCGTCGATACGGGTGCGCGCGGTGGCCACCAACACGGTACGCCGGCTCGCCTCGCCACAGACCTTCCTGACCTCGGCCGAGGCCGCGCTCGGCCATCCGATCGAAGTCGTCTCCGGGCGCGAGGAAGGCCGCCTGATCTTCCTCGGCGCCGCCCACGACCTGCCCGTTTCACGCGAGCCGCGACTGGTCATCGACGTGGGCGGTGGCAGCACCGAGTTCATCATCGGCCGGGGCCTGGCTCCGCTGCACACCGAGAGCGTGCAGGCCGGCTGCATTGCCTCGACCCTGCGTTTCTTCCCGGGCGGCAAGATCAACCGCAAGCGCTGGCAGCGCGCGGTGAGCGAGATCGGCGTGCTGCTGCAGCAGTTCGCCGAGGACTACCGCGAATCCGGCTGGCAGGATGCCTACGGCTCCTCCGGCACGGCCAAGTCGATCGGCTCGGTCGTGCAGGAAATGAAATTCTGCGACGACGGCATCACCCCCGCCTCGCTGGCCTCGCTGCGCGACGTGCTGATCGAACACGGCCAGATCAACACGCTCAAGCTGCCCGGCCTGGTCGAGGACCGCGCGCCCGTGCTCGCCGGCGGCGTGGTGATCATGGAAGCGGCGTTTGCCGCGCTGGGCATCGACCGGCTGCGCGTGTGCGAAAGCTCGATGCGCGAAGGGCTGCTGTGGGACCTGCTGGGCCGCGCCGGCGGCAGCGATCCGCGCACTGCCAGCATCGAGGCACTGGCCAGCCGCTATGGCGTGGATCGCGCCCAGGCACGCCGGGTCGAATCGACCGCACTGATGCTGTTCGACCAGGTGGCACGCAGCTGGAAGCTGGACGCCGACGCGCGCGAGTGGCTTTCCTGGGCCGCGCGCGTGCATGAGATCGGCCTGGCCATCGCGCACAGCCAGCACCACCATCATGGCGCCTACATCCTGCGGCACGCCGACCTGGCCGGCTTCTCGCGGCAGGAGCAGCAGTTGCTGGCCGCGGTGGTCGACATGCACCGGCGCAAGCCGGACAAGCCGGTGATTACCGCCCTGCCGCAGCGTTATCGCACACTGGCCCGATACACCACGGCGCTGCTGCGCCTGGCCGTGCTGTTCCGCCGCGCACGTCGCGCCGAGTCGCTGCCGCAGATGCGCCTGGCCGCCAGCAGCCGATCGCTGCGACTGACCTTGCCGCACGCGTGGTTCGAGCAGCACCCGCTCAGCGAAGCGGACCTGCAACAGGAACAGGCGCCCATGGCCGAACTCGGCCTGCGGCTGGAACTTTCCGGCAGCTGACGCGAACCCGCGCCGCGGCGTCGCCGCGTATGATGTCCCGAGGCCCCGACCATCTTTATGCCCATGCTGAAATCCCTGCTCGCCATCCTGCTTCTGTCACTGCCGCTGACGCTGACCGCGCAGACGGCCAAACCGGCGCCGGCTGCCGCGCCGGCGCCGCCACCGCAAGTCGTGCTGACCACCTCGCAAGGCGAGATCACGCTGGAGCTGTATCCGGACAAGTCACCCAAGAGCGTGGCGAACTTCCTGCAGTACGTCCGCGACGGCTTCTACGACGGCACGCTGTTGCACCGGGCGATTCCCGGCTACCTGGTGCAAGGCGGCCTGTATACCCGCGACCTGCAGCCCAAGCGCACCCGCTCGGCCATCGCCAGCGAGGCCGACAACGGCCTGTCCAACCTGCGCGGCACGGTGGCGGTCGCCCGTGGGGCGGACCCGAACTCCGGCACCGCGCAGTTCTTCTTCAACCTGGTCGACAACCGGCGGCTGGATTTCGCCGGCAACCAGAGCGGGCTGACCTGGGGCTACACCGTGTTCGGCAAGGTCATCAAGGGCATGGACGTGGTCGACAAGATCGCCGCCATGCCGACCCGCGCACTGGGGCCCTTTGCCGGCGACGTGCCCAATCCGCTGGTGTTGATCGAAAGCGCCCGGGTGATCGGCGAACAGGCACCAGCCTCCGCCGCCAGCGCCGCGAGTCCCGCCAAGGCAGCGTCGTCGGCGACGCCTGCGAACGCGGCCAAGTCCGGCAAGAAGGCTTCCAGGAAAGTTGCCAAGCCCGCCGGCAAGGACTGATCCGCCCATGAGCACCCTGTTCATCGCGGACCTGCATCTGGACGCCAGCCGACCGCAGATCACCGAGCTGTTCGAAAAATACCTGGCCAGCGACGAAGTCCGTCAGGCCGACGCCCTGTACATCCTGGGCGACCTGGTCGAGGCGTGGATCGGCGACGATGATGACGCCGAACTGCCCGCGCGCATCGCCGCCGCAACGCGCGGGGTGCGCGACGCCGGCGTGCCGGTCTATTTCATGGTCGGCAACCGCGACTTCCTGCTCGGCGAAGCCTTCGCCGAACGTGCCGGCCTGACCCTGCTCGACGACGGTGTCGTGCATGACGTGCAGGGCCGCCCCACCCTGCTGATGCATGGCGACGTGCTGTGCACCGACGACACCGCCTACCAGGCCGTGCGCCGCCAGGTGCGCACGCCCGAATGGGCCGCGCAGATCCTCGCGATGCCGCTGGAAGCGCGCCGCGCGTTTGCCGCCAAGGCGCGCGCCGACAGCAAGGCGCACACCGGCAGCACCATGGAAAGCATCATGGACGTCAACGCCGATGCCGTAGCCGATGCGATGCGCCGAGCGGGCGTGACGCGATTGATCCACGGGCATACGCACCGGCCCGCCATCCATCGCCTTGAGGTGGATGGAAAGCCGACCGAGCGGATCGTGCTGGGAGACTGGTACGAACACGGCTCGGTGTTGCGGGTGGATGATCGCGGCAACGTCGAACTGCGCGGGTTGGCGGTGGGCTGAGCCGCATCGTGCACTTGATCGGCGCTGGCGCCGTTTCGATCAAGTCGCATGAAGGGCCGCAGCGTTCATGCTCGGCTCCCTCCACAGCTTGCACGGGAGGGATGGGGTGGGTCGCTCTTGATCTCGCGGTGACGCAGCCAGGTACACAAGACGCCTGCTTCGATGGGCGATGCCATGACGTGGAGTTCGCGAGGGACTGTTTGGCCCATCCTTGGGCCGAACCTCTGCGCGCTGCGCTCCGGCGCCAGCCTGCGGCTGTCGTTGTTTGTTTCACACGATACCAAGCTCACGCCCTGCTCCCTCCCCTGCTTGCAGGGGAGGGCTGGGGTGGGGTTGCTCTTGATTTCGTGATGGCGCATCCGGATACGCAAAACGCCTGCTTCGATGGGCGATGCCATGACGTGGAGTTCGCGAGGGATTGTTCGGCCCATCCATGAGCCGAACCCTTCCGCGCTGCGCGCTCCAGGGCCAGCCTGCGGCTGCCCACAATGTTCCAGACAAAATTGTCGACGACGAAAGGCAGGATGCCGTAGTCGAACATCGGCGCAGCCGATGGCCGAAGGGCGAGGCACAGGATGTGCCGAGTAACCGGAGGGTTCGTCTTCCGCCAGATACGCACAACGCCGGCTTTGATGGAGTTTCACGCGGCGTGGTGTTCGGGGATTGTGAATCCCATCCATGGGATTCACCCTTCCGCGCTGCGCGCTCCAGGGCCAGCCTGCGGCTGTCCGAATTTGTTCCAGACAAATTCGTCGAACGGTTGGTTCGTCCACCACCTCTCTCCGCCAGATACGCAAAACGCCCCTTGCGGGGCGCTTTGCGTATCTGGCGGAGAGAGAGGGATTCGAACCCTCGATCAGGTGTTTAGCCCGATACTCCCTTAGCAGGGGAGCCCCTTCGGCCACTCGGGCATCTCTCCGGGGTTTTTGTTCCGCATTGCTGCGGAGCCGGCAAGGATACTGACCGGCGCGGTCGAGGTAAAGGCTTAATTCACTCGATCAGTGTTCGACGGACTCGTCGGGACCACTGCCGGGCTCGCTTTCGCCCTTGATGCGCTGATAGATCTCTTCGCGATGCACCGCCACATTCTTCGGTGCATTGATGCCGATGCGTACCTGATTGCCTTTCACACCAAGAACGGTGACGGTCACCTCGTCGCCGATCATCAGGGTCTCACCGACCCTGCGGGTCAGAATCAACATGATTTTGCTACTCCATAAAAGCTGTTGGTCACAGGCCTGCAGATCGACGTTGCCTCACCCCTGAGCGTCCGTCTTTCCGCAGTTCGACGAATGATCCGTCGAAGGCCCTACCCCGCCTTCCCGGCTCACAGCCAAAACACTCCTTGGCGTCCTGACTGGCGACACGAGCGTTTCCGACCGCGTCGACACTGTTTCGATAGTAACTGAGCACGATTCCCCTGTGCAATCTGCCAGGGTCGTGACGAATGGCACACGCAAAAGCTGATAGGGATCAATGCGCCGAGATCCACTCCGGCAAGACCGACAGGATCGTCGGCAGCTCCGGCGCATCCGTGCCGCCGCCCTGGGCCATGTCGGGCCTGCCGCCGCCCTTGCCGTCGATCTGTTTCGCCACGTGTGCCACCACGTCGCCCGCCTTGATCCGGGCCAAGGCCTTGCCGTGGACTCCCGCGATCAGCGAGACCCGGCCGTCTGCCGCGCCGGCCAGCAGGATCACGCAGTCGCCCAACTGCTGCTTGAGCTGGTCCACGCTGTCGCGCAGCGACTTGGCGTCGAGGCCTTCCAGCCGGGCCGCGACCACCTTGATTCCATCGACATCCGTGGCCGAACCGGCCAGGTCGGCGGTCGCCGAGCCGGCGGCCTTGCTGCGCAGGGATTCCAGTTCGCGTTCGAGTTTCTTCTGGCGATCGAACAGCTGGCGCAGTTTTTCCACCGCATCGTCGCCGCTGCTGGAAAGCAGCTGCGAGAATTCGGCCAGACGACGCTCTTCGTCGGCGATGTAGGCCAGCGCGCCGGCCCCAGTGACTGCCTCGATGCGGCGCACGCCGGAAGCCACGCCCGCCTCGCTGACGACCTTGAACAGGCCGATGTCGCCGGTACGGCCCACGTGGGTACCACCGCACAGCTCGGTGGAGAAATCGCCCATCTTCAGCACGCGTACTTCGTCGCCGTACTTCTCGCCGAACAGCGCCATCGCGCCAAACTCGATCGCCTGGTCGTAACCCATGTTGTGCACTTCGGCCGCCGCGTTGCGGCGCACCTCGGCGTTCACCAGGGCCTCGACCCGGGCCAGCTCGTCGTCGCTCATCGGCTTGTGGTGCGAGAAGTCGAAGCGCAGCCGCTCCGGCGCCACCAGCGAGCCCTTCTGCGTGACGTGGGTGCCCAGCACCTGGCGCAGGGCCGCGTGCAGCAAATGGGTGGCCGAATGGTTGAGCACGATGGCCTGGCGGCGCGAGGCGTCGACCGAGGCATCAACCAGGTCGCCGGTCCGCAGCGGCTGGTCGCCGTGCCAGGTGCCGGCGTGGCCGAAGAACACGCCGCCCATCTTCAGCGTATCGCCGACGTCGAAACGGCCGGACGCATTGGATAGCGTGCCGGTGTCGCCGACCTGGCCACCCGACTCGGCATAGAACGGCGTGCGATCGAGAATGACGAGGCCCTCCTCGCCCTCGCCCAGCTGGTCGACCTGCTTGCCGCCGCGCACGATGCCGAGCACCTTGCTGCCGCTGCCCTGCAGCGCCTCGTAGCCGAGGAACACGGTGGGGTTGAGCTGGCTGGCCAGCTCGGCCGGCATCTGCCCCTTGGCCTCGAACTTGCCCGCGGCGCGGGCTCGCTCGCGCTGTTCGTTCATGGCCTGCTCGAAGCCGGCCATGTCCACTTCAAGTCCGCGCTCACGCGCGATGTCGGCGGTAAGGTCGACCGGGAAGCCATAGGTGTCGTAAAGACGGAACGCATCGACGCCCGGGATCATCTTGCCGGATTTGCCGGCGATGTCGTCGAACAGGCGCATGCCGTGCTCCAGCGTCTCGCCGAAGCGCTGTTCCTCGGTGCGCAGCGCATCCTCGACGAAGGCCTGCCTTGCCGAAAGCTCCGGATAAGCCTCGCCCATTTCCTCGACCAGCGGCTGCACCATCTTCCAGAAGAAGTCGCCGCGCACGCCGAGCATCCAGCCGTGCCGCAGCGCGCGGCGGATGATCCGGCGCAGCACGTAGCCGCGGCCTTCGTTGGACGGCAGCACGCCGTCGACGATCAGGAAGGAACAGGCGCGGATGTGGTCGGCGATCACGCGCAGCGACTTGTTGCCCAGGTCCTGCGTACCAGTGAGTTCACCAGCCACACGGATCAGGTGGGCGAACAGGTCGATCTCGTAGTTCGAATGCACGTGTTGCAGCACCGCGGCGAGGCGCTCCAGGCCCATGCCGGTGTCCACGCACGGCGCCGGCAGCGGGCTCAGCGTGCCGTCGGGCGCGCGGTCGAACTGCATGAACACCAGGTTCCAGATCTCGATGTAGCGGTCGCCGTCCTCGTCCGGCGAGCCGGGCGGGCCACCGGCGATGTCCGCACCGTGGTCGTAGAAGATCTCGGTGCACGGGCCACACGGGCCGGTGTCGGCCATCTGCCAGAAATTGTCCGAAGCGAACGGTGCGCCCTTGTTGTCGCCGATGCGCACGATGCGTTCGGCCGGCACGCCGACCTGCTTGTTCCAGATGTCGAAGGCCTCGTCGTCGGTATGGTAGACGGTGACCCACAGCTTGTCCGCCGGCAACTTGAAGACTTCCGTCAGCAGCTCCCACGCGTAGGAGATCGCGTCGCGCTTGAAGTAGTCGCCGAACGACCAGTTGCCCAGCATCTCGAAGAAGGTGTGATGGCGCGCGGTGTAGCCCACGGCGTCCAGGTCGTTGTGCTTGCCACCGGCGCGCAGGCAGCGCTGCACGTCGGCCGCGCGGACGTAACCGGGTTTTTCGCTGCCCAGGAACACGTTCTTGAACTGCACCATGCCGGAGTTGGTGAACAGCAGGGTCGGATCGCTGGACGGCACCAGCGAGCTGGACGGCACGATGGTGTGGTCCTTGGAGCGGAAATAATCGAGGAAGGCGGAACGGATTTCGGAGGTTTTCATGCGGATCGCGATGGCTGGCGGCAACGGGCCACGCCGAGACCGGGCCAATCGCTCCGTCAACCCATGGCCGCGAGGCGATGGATGTCAGGAAATATCGTCGGCGTCGTCCACATCGGCGTGGGTAACATTCCGTACTGTGGCGGCGGCAAAGCCGCGACGCAAGAGGAATTGCGCCCGGCGGGCGCGTTCGGCGGGGTCCGCGGCGCCCTTCCCGCCATAGCGGCGACGCAGTTGGGCTGCGGCCGAGGCACCCCAGTCGACCTCGGCTTCATCCATCAGCTCGCGGATGCGCGCATCGGCCAGACCGTGGCTTTTCAGCTCCTGGCGCAGGCGCACAGGCCCATAGCCTTGCGCGATCCGGCTGCGCAGCAGCACCTCGGCGAAGCGGTCATCGTCCTGGTAGTGCTGCTCGCCGAGGCGGTCCAGCGCAGCGACGGCTTCGTCACCTTCGTAGCCGCCCTGGCGCAGCTTGGTCTTCAGCTCCTTGCGCGAATGTTCACGGCGCGCCAGCAGGCCCAGCGCCTTGTCGTAGGCGCTGCGTTTCGGCTTGGCCGGGTCATTCGTGCCAGGACGCTTTTTCATCTTCATCGCCATGCAAACGGGCACCCGATACGAGCGGATTTCCCCCGCGGTTCCCCCTGAGCGTAGCGCAGCGAAGTCAAAGGGCGCCCCTCGACTCCACCCCTGCGGATCCACGCTCAGGAGCAACGACCGGGAAGGCCTGCATTGTCGCGCCCGAATACGCCTACGACACCGGACCAAAACGCACATGGCCCGGGCAAGCCGGGCCATGTGCATGCAACAGACCGTCAACCCTCACGGTTCACGCTTCCTCGAGCGCCTCTTCAGCGGCGGCGGCAGCCGGCCGGCCGACCGGCACCAGCAGGCGTTCGCGCAGCTGCTTGTCGATCTCGTTGGCGATCGCCGGGTTGTCGCGCAGGAACTGGCGCACGTTCTCCTTGCCTTGGCCGATGCGGTCGCCGTTGTAGCTGTACCAGGCGCCGGACTTGTCGATCAGGTTCTGCGCCACGCCCAGCTCGATGATCTCGCCCTCGCGCGAAGTGCCCTCGCCGTACAGGATCTCGAACTCGGTCTGTCGGAACGGCGGCGCCACCTTGTTCTTGACCACCTTGACGCGGGTTTCCGAACCGATGATCTCGTCACCCTTCTTCACCGCGCCGATGCGGCGGATGTCCAGGCGCACCGAGGCGTAGAACTTCAGCGCGTTGCCGCCGGTGGTGGTTTCCGGGCTGCCGAACATCACGCCGATCTTCATGCGGATCTGGTTGATGAAGATCACCAGGCAACCGGACTTCTTGATGTTGGCGGTGAGTTTGCGCAGCGCCTGGCTCATCAGGCGGGCGTGCAGGCCGACGTGGGAGTCGCCCATCTCGCCCTCGATTTCCGCCTTCGGGGTCAGCGCGGCGACCGAGTCGACCACCACCATGTCCACCGCGCCGGAGCGCACCAGCATGTCGGCGATTTCCAGCGCCTGTTCGCCGGTATCCGGCTGCGACACCAGCAGGTCGTCGACCTTGACGCCCAGCTTCTCGGCGTAGGTCGGGTCGAGCGCGTGCTCGGCGTCGATGAACGCGGCGGTGCCGCCGGCGCGCTGGCAGCTGGCGATCGCCTGCAGGGTCATGGTGGTCTTGCCGGAGGATTCCGGGCCGTAGATCTCGACCACGCGACCGCGCGGCAGGCCGCCGACGCCCAGCGCGATGTCCAGTCCCAGCGAGCCGGTGGAGATCGTCTCGATCGCCTCGTTGACGCGATCGCCCATGCGCATGACGGCACCCTTGCCGAACTGCTTTTCGATCTGGCCGAGGGCGGAGGTGAGCGCCTTGCGCTTGTTGTCATCCATCGTAGGTATTCCGGTTGGGCTGTGAATGGGGAGCATGATGCCCGGGTCGAATCTCACGGGCTGCGATCTGCGCCATCGGCGCGGAGCGACGTGTACGCGGCCAGTATCCCACACTGGTCAAGCCGGTCTGGCGGCCGATCGCGTGTCACTCCGTCAGCGTTTTGCGCAAGCCGATGAGCGCGGCGGCCACTGTTTGTCGGCGCACCGCCTCGCGGTCGCCCGGGAAATGGAACAGCCGCGCATGGGCGTAGCCGCCACGACGCTTCCAGCCGATCCAGACCGTGCCCACCGGTTTGTCCGGCATGCCTCCGGAAGGCCCGGCGATGCCGGTCACCGCCACCGCCACGCCGGCGCCGAAACGCGCCAGTGCGCCGGAGACCATTTCCAGCACGGTTTCCTCGCTGACCGCGCCGGCATGCTCCAGCGTGCGGGGATTGACGCCGAGCAGCGCCTCCTTCGCCTCGTAGCTGTAGGTCACCACGCCGGCGTCATACCAGGCCGAACTGCCCGGCAAGTCGGTCAGCGTCTTGGCGATCCAGCCGCCGCTGCAGGATTCCGCCGTCACCAGCATCAGCCGACAGCGCTGCACCTCGGCCGCGGCCTCTGCAGCCAGTGCCAGCAACTCCGCATCGGTAGGAACAGACAACAACTCCATGCGAGACTCCCGGACTTGAACGCTTTGCGCCACGCGCAGAGGCACCGTTCTACCCGTTCCGCGCGACCACGCCAAGACTTGCATTGCATGAGCCAAGACGATCTCACCAAACACACCCCGTTCATGCGCCAGTACCTTTCGGCCAAGGCCGAGCATCCGGACGTACTGCTGTTCTTCCGCATGGGCGATTTCTACGAGCTGTTCTACGACGACGCCCGCAAGGCGGCGCGGCTGCTCGACATCACCCTGACCCAGCGCGGGCAATCCGGTGGTGCGCCGATCCCGATGGCCGGCGTGCCCTACCACGCGGCCGAGAACTACCTGGCGCGGCTGGTGCGGCTGGGCGAATCGGTGGCGATCTGCGAGCAGATGGGCGATCCGGCCCTGGCCAAGGGCATCGTCGAGCGCAAGGTGGTGCGCATCATCACGCCCGGCACGGTGACCGATGCAGCCTTGCTCGAGGATCGCCGCGACAACCTGCTGCTGGCGATCGCCGCCGGCACCCGCGGCGACTACGGCCTGGCCTGGGTCGACCTGTCCAGCGGCCGCTTCCTGCTCAGCGAAGTACCGAGCGCCGAGGCGCTGGCTGCCGAACTGGCGCGACTGCAGCCGGCCGAGACCCTGGTCGGCGAGGACGTGGCCTGGCCGAAACTGGTCAGCGCCCTGCCCGGACTGCGCAAGCGGCCGCCGTGGCATTTCGATGCCGATGCGGCGAAGCGCGAGCTCAATCGCTTCTTCGGCACGCGCGACCTGGGCGGTTTCGGCGTCGACGGCATGCCGCTGGCGGTCGCCGCTGCCGGCTGCCTGCTCGGCTACGTCGAGGAAACCCAGAAGAGCGCACTGCCCCACCTCACCGGCATGGCGGTGGAAAGCGCCAGCGAGACGATCGCGCTGGACGCCGCCACCCGGCGCAATCTGGAACTGGACACCCATCCCAGCGGTCGCATCGAACACAGCCTGCTCGGCGTGCTCGACGAAACCGTGACGCCGATGGGAGCGCGCGCACTGCGTCGCTGGCTGACCCGCCCGTTGCGTTCGCGCCAGGCCCTGCGCCGGCGTCATCAGGCGATCGGCATGCTGATCGACAGTCGCCGCCACGAATCCCTGCGCGAACAGCTGCGCGGCATCGGCGACCTCGAACGCATCCTCGCCCGCGTGGCGCTGCGCTCGGCGCGACCGCGCGATCTGTCGACCCTGCGCGATGGCCTTGCCGCCGCGCCGAAGTTGCGCGAACAGATCGCCACGCTGGACAGCCCGCTCCTGCACACCCTGGTCGAAAGCATCGGCGACCACGCGGACACGGCCGCCCTGCTCGCCCGCGCCATCGTCGAACAGCCGCCGGTACTGCAGCGCGACGGCGGCGTGGTCGCCGACGGCTACGACACCGAACTCGACGAACTGCGCCGCCTGTCCACCCACGCCGACCAGTACCTGGTCGAACTGGAGGAGCGCGAGAAGGCCGCCAGCGGCATCAGCACGCTGAAAGTCGGCTACAACCGTGTGCACGGCTATTACATCGAGATCAGCAAGGGACAGTCCGACAAGGCGCCCACGCATTACACGCGCCGGCAGACCACGAAGAACGCCGAGCGCTACATCACCGAGGAGCTGAAGAGCTTCGAGGACAAGGTGCTGTCGGCGAAGGAACGCTCGCTGATGCGCGAGCGCGCGTTGTACGAAGCGCTGCTCGACACGCTCACCGAAAAGCTCGAACCGTTGAAGGCCGCGGCCAGCGCGATCGCCGCGCTCGACGTGCTCGCCACCCTGGCCGAACGTGCCGAGGCACTGGACTGGAGCGCGCCCGAACTCACCGACGAGCCGGGCATCTGCATCGAACGCGGCCGCCATCCGGTGGTGGAAAAAGTCCGCGACGAACCGTTCGAGCCGAACGATTTGAAGCTCGACGACGCGCGCCGCATGCTGGTGATCACCGGCCCCAACATGGGCGGCAAGAGCACCTACATGCGCCAGAACGCGCTGATCGTGCTGCTCGCCCACATCGGCAGCTACGTGCCGGCCAGCCGTGCGGTGATCGGCCCGATCGATCGCATCTTCACCCGCATCGGCGCCGGCGACGACCTGTCGCGCGGTCAGTCCACCTTCATGGTGGAGATGAGCGAGACGGCCAACATCCTGCACAACGCCACCGCCGACAGCCTGGTGCTGATGGACGAGGTCGGCCGCGGCACCAGCACCTACGACGGCCTGTCGCTGGCACGCGCCGCGGCGGTGCATCTGGCACGCCATTGCCGTGCATACACCTTGTTCGCCACGCATTATTTCGAGCTGACCGAACTGGCCGGCGAATTCCCGTCGATCGCCAACGTGCACCTGGACGCCGTCGAGCTGCACGATCAAAAGCGGGGCGAGCAACTGGTATTCATGCACGCGGTGAAGGACGGTCCGGCCAACCGCAGCTTTGGCCTGCAGGTGGCGGCATTGGCCGGCCTGCCGAAGTCCGTGATCGCCGATGCGAAACGCACCCTGACCGAACTCGAACGCGGCATGCACCAGCACGTCAGTGCACCGGCACGCGCAGCCGAAGCCTCGCCGCAGTTGGGCTTGTTCGCCGCCGCCCAACCGTCTGCCGCCGAGCGTGCGCTGGCAGACATCGATCCGGATGCACTGACCCCGCGCGAGGCACTGGAGGCGCTGTACCGCCTCAAGTCGCTGAACTGAGCGCATGAAAAAAGGCCGGCGCCCTGTGACGCCGGCCTTTCCAGGCCCTCCCGACCCATCGCCGATGATCAGGATCGGCGATACCCCTCCCCAACTGTTGCCGCCTGCGTGCGGCTGGAATCGTCAGGCCGCTGCGCTGAGCCGCGCCGCGTCCAGCGCCTGACTCAGATCGGCCCACAGGTCGTCGACATGCTCGATGCCCGCCGACAGACGCAGCAGACCCGGCGTGATGCCGTGCTGCGCCTGGGTGGCGGCGTCGACGACGCGATGGGTCAGCCCGGCCGGGTGCTGGATCAGCGTATCGACCGAGCCCAGACTGACCGCCGGCGTGGCCAGCCTCACCGCAGCCATCACCGCGCTGGCGGCCGCATGCCCACCATGCATCTCGAACGCCATCAGGCTGCCCGGGCCATGCATCTGCGTGTCGACCAGATGCGCATTCGCCACCGTGCCGAGGCCGGGGTAGCACACCTTCGCCACCACCGGATGCGCCGCCAGCAGCTTCGCCAGCCTCTGCGCGTTGTCCTGCGCCTTCAGCACGCGCAGCGACAAGGTCTGCAGGCCGCGATGCAGTAGGTAGGCTCCCAGCGGATGCAGCAGGCCGCCGGTGGCGGCCCGCACCTGGCGCAGCGCCGCGGCCCATTCGGCGTCGCAGGCGACCACGCCGGCGATCACGTCGCCGTGGCCGCCGAGGAACTTGGTCGCGCTGTGCAATACCAGCGTGGCGCCCAGCGCGGCCGGTTGCTGCAGCACCGGGGTGGCAAAGGTGGAATCGACCAGCACCGGCACCGAGCCGGCCGCCTTCACAACGGCGGCGATGTCGATCAGGTCCAGCGTGGGGTTGGCCGGCGTCTCGATGATCACCAGCGCCGTGTCGGCATTGATCGCGTCGGCCACGTCCTTCGGCTCGACCCAACGCGTGGCGATGCCGAGCAGGCCCGAGTTCAACAGATGATCGTTGGTGCCGTACAACGGGCGCACCGCCAGCACATGCCGGCCGCGCTGGCCGGCGGCGAGCAGGCAGGCCGACATCGCCGCCATGCCCGAGCCGAACGCGACGGCATCGGTGGTGCCTTCCAGCTGCGCCAGCGCGTTCTCGAAACGCGCCACGGTGGGGTTGTGCAGGCGCGCGTAGATCGGATTGGCCGCCGTCGCCGCGCCGCCCACCAGCGCATCGAAGCTGGTGGTGCCCTCGGCCAGGTCGCGCACCGGATAGGTGGTGGACAGGTCCAGCGGCGGCGCGTGCACGCCCAGCTCACCGAAATCCTCGCGACCGGCATGTACACCCAGTGTTTCAAGACGCGGCATCAGTCCAGCCTCATTCGATGGAATGCCCGGATACTAGAATCATCCGCTATGCTGAAAATCCATCACCGAATTTAATTTCGCCAAAGCCCGAATCATGCGCCTGGACCGAATCGACTTCGCCATACTGCGCGAGCTGCGGAAGAACGCGCGGCTGCCCAACAAGACACTGGCCGAACGGGTGGGCGTGGCCCCCTCGACGGCGCTGGAGCGGGTGCGCCGGCTGCGCGAAAGCGGCTCGATCAGCGGTTACCACGCGGAGGTTGCCCCGGCGGCGGTGGGCATCGGCCTGCAGGCGATGATCAGCGTGCGGTTGGCGCGCCATTCGCGCGAAGATCTGGACGCCTTCCACGCCTACCTGCTGACCCTGCGCGAGGTACTGGCGTTCTATCACGTGGCCGGCGCCAACGATTACCTGCTGCACGTGGCGGTGGCCGACAGCGACCATCTGCGCGATTTCGCGCTGGATGCATTCACCACGCGACCGGAAGTGGCGCATATCGAGACCAGCCTGATCTTCACCTTCCGGCGCAATCCCGACGTGCCGATCTACCGCGAGGCGGATGAAGGCTGAGAGCTGCGATCATTCCGGACCGCGGGCAGCGAATTTCTTCACCGGCCGAGGCCGTTGCGGAACAGTCCGCGCTCAACCGATACCGTGGGCCAGCTTCAGGACCAGCGGCGGCGGTGTTGCCGGCGCGGCCAGCTGCGCGGTCACGTCCGCATCCGGCATGGCGATATCCGGAATGTCGGTCAGGTCTTCGGCGGTCAACTCGACCGCCTCCAGCGCAGCGGGCTGCTGCTCGACCAGTGGCGAATCCTGACGTGCGGGCAATCGTCCCGACTGCACCAGCTGGCCGATGCGCAGATACACCTCGTCGCGGTCGAAGGGCTTCTGCATGAAGTCGTCGGCGCCGAAACGCTGCACGTAGAACTGCTCGGTGGCCTGCGGGTTGCCACTGATCATCACGATCGGGATGTCCCGCGTCAGCGGGTCATGGCGCAGCGCGCGCAGCACCGCGAAGCCGTTCATGCCCGGCATCACGATGTCCAGGAAGATCAGTGACGGCTGCTCGCTGCGCGCCAGCTCGATCGCCGCCTTGCCGTCGCCGGCTTTCAGCACGGCGTAACCGTCCTGCCGCAGCATCTTGCCCAGCACGGCGCAGATCGTGGGGGAATCGTCGACCACCAGCATGCGCGCACCCAGCGGTGCCTGCGCTTCAACGCGATGGATGGCCTCGACATGGTTGCCCAGCAGGCGCTTGAAAAAGCCGATGCCATTCTTCAGTGCGTGTCCGTCCATGCAAGCCTCCGCGGCCATGTGGTGGCTGGATCGCCAACCCGGTGGATTTGAAGGGATAGTCCTCCATCCACGCAGGGCATTCTGCGATGCACTGCTCAGAGCCCACGAAGAAACGCCGTTTTCCACGGGTTTTACCCGCGAATTCGCGACTATTGAAGGCCGTGCCGCCTCGACTGGCGTCTGATCCGCGGCGGCTCAACGATCATGCTTGAGCCGGCGCAGATCACGCCGCGCCTGCTTGTCCGGTCGTTTCGGCGGACCGCTGGCACCGATCAGGTGATGCAGCTCGCGCGCCGCCTCGCGTGCCACGCGGCTGGCCTCGGTCTCACGATAGAGAAGCTGTGCGGCGCTTGCCGGCCCCCGCCGATCGGACAACGCCAGCACCTCGACTTCCATCCGTTCCTCACCGCGGCTGATCTTCAGGCGGTCGCCCGAATGGAGCGTTCTTGCCGGTTTGCAGCCGGCGTCATTGACGTCGATGCGACCACCGTCGATGGCCTGCTTGGCGAGGCTGCGGGTCTTGAAGAAACGTGCGGCCCACAGCCACACGTCGACGCGTGTGGTGGCCGGCGCGGGTATCGGAGACTTGTTCATGGCGCCCATTGTCGCGCCATCGACGTGCTTCAGTCGTGCGTGGCGGCCGGCGCGACCATGTCGTGCGGGTCGGGCATGGCGATATCGGGAATCGCCGCATGCTCGGCCTCGGTGTGCTCGGGCTCGCCCGCGGGCGCTTCCACCTCCGCCCGCGGGCGCACGACCAGGCGTCCGCTGCGGGTCAGGTGTTCGATGCGGGCAAACACTTCACCGCGGCCAAACGGCTTCTTCATGAAATCATCGGCGCCGAAACGCTGCACGTAGAACTGCTCGGTGGCCTGCAGGTTGCCGCTGATCATCACGATCGGGATGTCGCGGGTCAGCGGGTCGTGGCGCAGTGCGCGCAGCACCGCGAAGCCGCTCATGCCGGGCATCACGATGTCGAGGAAGATCAGGTCGGGGCTTTCCCGACGCGCCGTCGCCAGTGCCTGCTCGCCGTCGGCCGCCTTCAACACCATGTGGCCGTTCTGCATCAGCATCTTGCCGATCACCGCGCGGATGGTGGCCGAATCGTCGACGACCAGGATGCACGCGCTCTTGGGTTCCCCGGTGCGCGGCACGGCACGACGTTCGCCATGTTCGCTGCCGAACAGCCGCTTGATCAGTTCGAAACCAGCCATGCCCCGAGCTCCCCTGCCCCGTTCGGGCTAGTTTCGACGTACTCCGCGTCGGACGCAAGAAATGCGTTACCCGCCAAGCAGCGCGTTGCCCAGCGGAATGGTCAGCAGGGACAGCACGATGCCGGCGCCCAGCACGGTATTGGCCAGGGTCGGTTCCAGCCCGTATTCGTCGGCCAGGATCGTGGCGGACACCATCGGCGCCATCGCCGCCTGCAGCACGCCCACGGTCAGGACCAGTCCGTCGACGCCGGCGGCAGCCCCCATGGCCCAGCACAGCACCGGCGCCAGCAACAGCTTCCAGGCCAGGCCCCAGCTGGCCGCCCCCAGTTGCCGCTGGCCGGGGTGGAACCTGAACTGCAGGCCGACCGAAAACAGCGCCAGCGGGGTCAGCGTGGCGCCGATCGGCACAAACACCCCGTCCAGCAGTGGCGGCCAGCCTCCGCACATACCGGCCACGATGCCGATCAGCAGCGCGATGGTGGGCGGGAAGGTGAAGATGCGGCGGGCTACCAGGCCCAGCTCCGGCTTGCGCCCCGAATACAGCGAGGCCACCACGATGCCGCCGATCGCCAGCACCGGGAAGCAGCCCAGTTGGTCGGCCACCACGGCCAGCGCCAGCCCCTGCTTGCCGTGCAGCGCCTCCATCAGCGGATAACCCATGAACGAGGTGTTGCCCAGCCCGCAAACCAGGATCAGCGCGCCCGTACGCTGGCGCGACCAGCCCAGCCGCGGCCCGAGCAGGCCGAACAGCAGCCACGCGCCGCCGAAGGTCAGCCACATCACCGCCACCAGGAACCACAGCTGGGGATCGAAGCTGACCTTCGGAATCAGTTCCAGCACCAGCGCCGACAGCGCCACGTTCAGCACCCACCAGTTGATGCCCTGCACGATGCCGGCCGGCGGCTTCGCGTAGCGCGCCACCAGGGTGCCGAGAATCAGGCAGACGAACAGCAACAACATCGCACTCATCGAACGGGTGCCGCGGGGAAAGTCCGGCAATTAGACGCGAAGCGGGCACGACTGAAAAGCCGCCATCGCGGAACCGTCGGCGATAATCCGCCGCTTGCGATTGCCCATGGCACCATGGCCCCGATGAATGACCTCACCCACCTCGCCCACGGACTGGCCGGCGACAACACGCCGCCGGATTGGCCACCGCTGCGCGCGGACGAAGTCGAAGCCGTGCTGCGCGACTATCCCGCCATCGGCGACCCGGCCCGCATCGCCTGGCACAGTCCGCGCCCGCTGTCGGCGGCGTGCCTGGTCGAAAGCCCGCGCGGCACGTGCTTCGTCAAGCGCCATCACCAGCGCGTGCGCGGCGTGGAAACGCTGGGCGAGGAACATCGCTTCATCGCGCACCTGCGCGAGCGCGGCGTGCCGATCCCCGAGGTATTGCGCCACGCCGGTGGCGGCACGGTCACCGCACGCGGCGAGTGGGTGTACGAAGTGCACCGCTGTGCTGACGGGATCGACCTGTACCGCGAAACGATCTCGTGGGAACCGCTGTCCGACCGCGAGCACGCACTGGTCGCCGGACAGATGCTGGCCAGCCTGCACGAGGCCGCCGCCGACTATCGCGCCGCCCAGCGCAGCACCCACATCCTGGTCGCACGCAGCGAACTGATCTGCGCCGTCGATCCCGTCGCGACGCTGGCCGCGCAACTGCCGCAGCGGCCCGCGCTGGCCGCCTATCTGCGCGATCGCCACTGGCAGGACGAGCTGGGCGACCTGCTGGCCCCGTGGCACGCCGCCGCCCAGCCGGGGCTTGCACGGCAGCCGCCGCTGTGGACCCACGGCGACTGGCACGTGTCGAACCTTTACTGGAGTGACGACGGCGCCGGCGCACGGATCAGCGACGTGCTCGACTTCGGCCTGTGCGCGCGCAACTTCGCACTGTTCGACCTGGCCACCGCGATCGAGCGCAACGCGATCGCCTGGCTGGAGCTGGATCGGCGCAACGACGTCGCCCACCCCGACATCGCCCGGGCGCTGATCGACGGCTATCACCGGCAGCGGCCATTGAGCCGCGACGACCGGCAGCTGCTGGCCAGCCTGCTGCCGCTGGTGCACGTGGATTTCGCGCTGTCCGAAGTCGAGTACTTCCAGGGCATCACGCAGTCCCCGGCCAACGCCGACGTGGCCTGGGACACCTTCCTGCGCGGCCATGCCGCGTGGTTCCACACGCCGCCGGGACAGGCCCTGCTGCAACTCATCCGCGACCTCGACTGAGAGGTTGTGCGTTTTCAACCTCTCAGTCCGGCCACGGATAGCCGGGCGCGGAGCAGTCACGCAAGTGGCTGATTCGCGTGAGCGCGTCCGGGCATGTACCGGACACGCGATGGAAGCTCGAGCAGTTCCGCTCGATCCGTGGTTCAATACGCGTTCTTGAAGCGGGGGTGCCCGGCGTAGCCGGGCTGAGAGAGTCCCTTGGAACCTGATCCGGCTTGTACCGGCGTAGGGAGCTTGCAGATCCGGCGCGTCCTTGCGACTGCCGGGTCGCCGTCGCTTCGTCCGTACTCCCTTGACGACGACGATGACGATGCTTCTTTCCCGCACTCCCCTGCTGCTCGCCCTGCTCGCGGTGATCGCCCCCGTGCATGCCACGGATACCGCCGGCGAACCGCAGGCCACGCGCCTGTCGCCGGTCCACGTGAACGCGAACGGCAGCAACGGCTACCACGCCGACAACTCGCAACTGGACACCTTCGGCAGCTTTGGCAATGCGCCGCTGCAGGACACGCCCGCCGCGATCACCGTGATCACCCGCGACCAGATCGACGACCGCCAGCCGCATACGCTGAGCGAACTGGCACGCAGCGACGCCGCACTCGGCGACAGCTACGCGCCGGTCGGTTACTACCAGGATGTCGCCATCCGCGGCTACGCGCTCGACCTGGCCACCGGCTACAAGCTCAACGAAATGAGCCTGGTCGGCGAACAGCCGATCGCGCTGGAAGACAAGCAGCGGGTGGAAATCCTCAAGGGCCTGGGCGGCCTCGAAGCGGGCGTGGTGGCGCCGGGCGGCCTGGTCAACTACGTCAGCAAGCGGCCGACCGACGTGCGCAGCGCCACCATCGGCACCGATTCGCACGGTTCGCGCTACCTCGCCATAGACGTCGGCGGCTGGCTGTCGCCGACGTTCGGCGTGCGGGTCAACGCGGCCCATGACGGCGTGCAGTCCTACGTCGACCACGCCGACGGCCGGCGCAACTTCATCTCGCTGGCAGCCGACTGGAAGATCAGCCCGAACGCCACCCTGCAACTGGACAGCAACTATCAGTCCAGCTCGCAGCGCTCGGTGTCCGGCTACCAGCTGCTCGGCGGCCGCGTGATCCCCGCGCATCCCGAGCGCACCCGCATGCTCGGCTTCGAACCGTGGCAGCAGCCGGTCGGCATCGACGCCAGCAACAGCACGCTGCGCCTCGACTACCGCCTGGCTGATGCCTGGACGGCCCAGCTCTCGGCCAGCCACAGCCGCGCGGTGATCGACGACAACGTGGCGTTCGCCTACGGCTGCTTCTACTCGACCGACTGCGCCAGCGGCGCCACGCCGGGCTGGTTCTTCGCACCCAACGGCGACTACGACGTCTACGACTACCGCAGCCCCGACGACACCCGCGCCAACGACGAAGCGCGCGCGGTGCTGAAGGGCGCGTTCGACACCGGCGCGGTCAGCCACGAGATCAGCCTGGGCGCCAGCGCGTTCCGCCGCACCATCGACCGTCGCGCCGACGTGTACGACTACGTCGGCACCGCCAACATCGATCAGCTGGACCCGCCGTACTTCGCGCCGTCGCCGAATCAGCCGGGCGCCTCGGTGCGTCGCCTGACCAGCTGGCAGCATTCCGTGTTCGCGCTGGATCGCCTGCATCTCGGCACGCAGTGGCAGTTGCTGGCCGGCGGGCGTTTCGTGCGCCTGCACGAACGCGCCAATGATTCCGACGGCGTGCCCGAGCGCGACACGCGACTGGGCAAGTTCCTGCCGCAGGCGGCCGTGCTGTACCAGCCCACCACGCGGCTGACCACCTATCTCAGCTACAGCGAAAGCCTGTCGCTGGGCAACGAGGCGCCGTACTGGACCGCCAACGGCGGCACCACGCTGGCCCCGCTGCTGGCGCGCCAGACCGAGGCGGGCGTGAAGTACGCCGCCAGCGATGCCCTGAGTCTGTCGGCGGCGTTGTACCGCATCAGCCAGCCATACCAGTTCGCCCGACCGGACAGCAGCGCCGAGGGCTTCACCTTCGTCCAGCAGGGCAACGAGGCGCATGCCGGACTGGAACTCAACGCCGCCGGCCAGCTGACCGATCGCCTGCGCCTCACCGCCAGCGTCAACCTCATTCGCGCACGTGCGCAAGACAACGGCGCGCCCGCTTACGAAGACCACCAGGTGGTCAACGTGCCGCGCCTGCGCAGTGCGGTGTACCTGGACTATCGCCTGCCGTTCGCCGACCGGCTCAGCCTGCTCGGCGGCTGGCGCTACGCCAGCAGCAACGTGGCCACGCCCGACGGCGTGACGCGGGTGCCGGCCTACCACGTGTTCGATGCGGGCCTGCGCTACGCCAGCCAGTGGAACGGCCACGCGATGACCTGGCGGCTCAGTGTCGACAACGCGTTCAACCGCTTCTACTGGCGCGACACCGGCAGCTCCGGCGGCGACAGCTACCTGTTCCCGGGCGCGCCGCGGCTGGCGCGCCTGTCGCTGACGTTCGCGTTCTGAAGATGACCTGGGTCGAACTCATCGCGGCCATCGTCAGCGCGCTTGGCGTCTGGCTCACCGCCCGGCGCCAGCCATGGTGCTGGCCGATCGGGCTGGTGTCCGTGCTGATCTACGCCTGGGTGTTCGTCGACGCCAGGCTGTATTCCGATGCACTGCTGCAACTGGCGTTCGCCGGATTCATCGGCTACGGCTGGTACCGCTGGCTGCAACACCTGGGCGAAGACGGACTCGTCCAGGTGGCGCCGCTGCCGCGGCGTCAGGCGATCATCCACCTCGCCATCGGCGGCGTCGGCGCGATCGCGCTCGGCGCCTTCATGCATCACCTCACCGACGCCGCCCTGCCCTGGCTGGACGCGGCGCTGACCGCCTTCAGCCTGGTCGCCCAGTGGTGGCAGGCGCGGCGGCACGTGGCCGCGTGGTGGCTGTGGATCGCGGTGGACGTGATCTACGTGGGCGAGTACGTCTACAAGCACCTGCTGATCACCGCGGTGCTGTACGCCGGCTTCGTGGTGCTGGCGGTGATCGGCCTGCGCGCGTGGCAGGGCGCCGGCCGCCAGCCGGCCGAAGCGTCGCCTGCCGCTTGAACGGCGCGACCCGGCCGCGCTACCGTCGACGCGTCGCCCTCGCGTTCAGCGCGGCCTAACCCGCGCGGCGGCAACATCCAGCCGATGCCAGAAGCGTGGGCGGTAGAAACCAAGCGGCTGCGGCTGCGTGGTTTTGGCCAGCTTTTCCGCTCACTTTCGTTGAATAGCTACGGCTATTCGCCTCAAATGATCGAGAAACCTGACTCAAAACCACTTTGCCTCGCTCGCTTGGTTTCTACCGCCCACGCTCCTAGTCATCCAGGATGGACGTCCCCATGAAAGTCCGGCCGAACCGAATTTCCCTGTCATGCCTGGCGCTCCTGCTGCTGGCCGCCGCGGGCACCGCGGGCGCGCAGAACATCTACAAGTGCACCGTCGGCGGACAGGTCAGCTACACCGACCATCCCTGCCCGCAGGGCAATGGCGAGCTGCTGCACCAGGCCGACGACACTGAAGTCATCGACCGCTACCTGCGCCTGGGCCAGGACAAGCTGGCGAAGAGCTATGCCGATTCGCACCACCTCGAAGCGCTGTACCAGCAGCGCATCGAGGCCCGCCAGCAGGCGCAGGACGAGAAGGAACAGCGCCAGGCCGACGAAGCCTACGCCGCGCAGCAGCGCGCCGAGCAGGAACGGCAGCAGGCGCTGGTCGACGAGGCCGCCGAGCGCAACCGCCTGCAGGGCGAGAACGAAGTCCTGCGCCAGCAGAACGACGCCTACCAGGACCAGCTGCAGCAACAGCCGGCGTACAACCCGCCGCCGGCGTACTGGGTACCGTATCCGAACCGTCGTCCGGGCCGCGATCACGACCACCACGGCGATGGCGACGGTCATCACCGCCCGCCGCCGAAGGAACCAGTGTTCCACCCGTGCAAGCAGCTGGCCGGTGGCCGCGTGCAGTGCTGAGCTGACGGGATGAAACGGCATCACGCGTGATCGCAACGCCGGTGTTCGCTACGGCAACGCCGGAATCGCCAGGCTGCGTTCGGCATCGCCGGTGGCACCGGTGCGCAGGGTGGGCGGGATGTGTCCCACGTCGCCCACCGAGATGACCTTGAAGCGGCCGTCGGCCTCGACCAGGATTCTGGTGATGCTGGCGTTGCCCACCGACATTTCCAGCCAGGCCTTGCTGTCGACGCCCAGTGCACGGACCACCATGTTGCGGATCACGTTGCCGTGGCAAACCATCAGTTCGGTCTGCGCGTGGCCGTGCGCCGGCTTGAAGTAATCCGCGAACAGGCGATCGAATTGGCGGGCGCAGGCCGCAAGGTCCGCCGGTTTCTCGTCGGCGGTCACTTCGGTGCGACGGGTCGGCGGCGTGCATTCGGCCAGGTCGTCGACCACCTCGAAATGCCGGCCCGGAAAGTCACCGGCGATGACGGCCGCGGTGTCGCGCGCACGCTGCACCGGGCTCACGTACATCGCATCGAAGCGCTCCGGCAAGGCGGCCAGCCGGGCGCCGGCCAGATGCGCCTGGGCCACGCCGATCGGCGCCAGGTGCGGACCCAGTTTCGGGTCAGCCTTCGCGTCGGGCAGGTAGTAGCCGTGGCGCACCAGCACGATGGTGCGCGTGGCGGGCGCCTCGGTCGCGCCGATTGACGCCACCGGCAGCAGGCACAGCAGCGTCAGCAAAAGTCGTGGAAACATGGCGTGCCCCGTTGCGGTCAGTGCGCCGAGTATCCAACGCCAACACGCAACGAACCAGCTCAGGCCGCCAGTCGGCGCGGCAGCAAGGTCCCGGACGAAGCGCGCTACTTGCCGGCAGCCACCGGGACGAAGCGCAGGTCCTGGTAGTCCCAGCTGAAATCGGCGATCGGCGACACCGCCTTCATCCTCATCTGCGCGATGCTGCCATCGGGGTTCAGCGCGAAGCTCACGTAGGCATCCTCCACGTCGGGCATCGCCCAGTGCGTGCGGAAGGTGTCGTGGCGCACGTGCTCCAGTACGCCATGCAACCCGGGCGAGCGATCGAAGCTGATCGTCAGCGCACCGTTCGCATCCTGGCGCAGGGTGGCCGTGCCGTACCACGGGTCGCGATACACGCCGGCGTATGCCGAAAGCGGCAGCGACGGAGCACCGCGGGACTGCGTGTCACTGCCCGCAGTCTTCAGCGCCGCCGCAGCGCTCGCCCTGATCCCCTCGAACATCCTGCCGTAGCCGGCGATCCAGTCCGGCGAGGGAAGTCCCAGCAGGCTGTCGAGCAGATGCTCGCGCATCGCCAGCAAGGTGGCGGGATCTTCGGCGTTGAGCATCACGGCGAACGCCGCGTGTCGTTCCGGAATGATCACCACCGCGGAATAGCCGCCCAGCACGCCGCCCAGATGGGTGATGATCCGGTGGCCGCGGTAGTCCTGCACCTCGAAGCCCAGTGCGTAGGCGTTGAATTGCGGTTGCGCCAGCGCGACCTCGGCCGGCAGCGGAGCGATCGGGATCAGCGTCTGCGGCGTCCACAGCATCTTCGCGGCCGCGGCGCTGAAGATCGGCCTGGCGTCCTTCCGCCGACCGCCATCGAGCTGCAGCCGCAACCATTGCCCCATGTCGGCCGCACTGACCTGCAGCGCACCGGCGGCCGCGAACACGCTGCCGGTCATCACCGTGGTCAGCACCCGCTGGGGGCCGACGCCGCGCACCGGCGTGGTGTTCTTGCCGTGCAACGCGGCCTGGTCGGCGGTGCGGGCATCGATGCTGGTCTGCGTGTCGCGCATCTGCAGCGGGTCGAGGATGTGCTGCTGCACGAAGTCCTCCCAGCGCTGGCCGGAAACGGCTTCGACGAGTTGCCCGGCGACGATGTACAGCACGTTGTCGTAGTCGTAGCCGCCGCGGAACGAGCGCACCGGCTTCAGGTAGCGGATGTCATGCACCAGTTCCGCGCGCGTGCGGTCGCTGGTGGGAAACATCATCAGGTCGCCCTCGCCCAGGCCCAGCCCGCTGCGATGCACCAGCAGGTCGGTCACCGTCATCTCGGCCGACGCATAGGCGTCGTACATGCGAAAGCCGGGCAGCTTGTCCACCACGCGGTCGTCCCAGTGCAGCTTGCCCTGGTCGACCAGGATCGCCAGCGCTGCCGCGGTGAAGGCCTTGGTGTTGGAACCGATCGGGAAGATCGTGTGCGCGTCGACCCGCGCGGCCTCACCCAGCTTGCGCACGCCGTAGCCGTGCGTGGTGATGGTCTGGCCATCGACGATGGTCACCGCCATGCCCGGTGTGCCGAAGGTCTTCATGGCCCGCGCGGCGAAGGCGTCCAGATCCTGCGCCGGCGCGGCAGGCAGCGCCGGGGCGCCGGCGACGACCAGCGCGATGAGCAACCCGGAGAGGCAACGGCGCAGCGACAGTCGCGGAATCCTGCAGGTCATGCTCTTGCCTCGCTCGATGATGTCGCCCATGTCAGCGCCGTTTTGCCGGCTTCTTCGCCTTCTTGTGCTGTCCGGCACGGGCCGGCTTGCCCTCGCCCGACATCGAAGGCCCGTCGTAGCCGATGAATTTCTGGCGCAACTCGGTGATGTCGCCGACCCGTCCGAGGATGTCGCCCATCTCGCGGATCACCGCGTTGATCAACAGGCTGAACAGGCTGGTGAGCGTGCCGAAGCTGTGCCAGGCGCGGCCGGTCTGCATCGGGATCATCAGCACGTGCGGAGTCAGCTGGCGCGCCCAGTAGCACTGCGTGTCGGTGATGATCAGCAGCGGAATGCCGCGCTCGACCACCTCCTCGGCCAGCAGGCGGAAGTGGCGCGAATAGCGGCGGATGTCGATCAGCACCACGCAACTCTGCTCGGTGGAATCCAGCAGCATGCCGGTATAGGAGCCGTCGGCGCCGGATTCGAACGACACCCGCGGCCGCACGTGCTGCAGCGAGGAGGCGAAGCCCAGTCCCAGGAAGGAGCCGTGCTGGAAGCTGGCCACCGACACGCGATCGGCCGACACCAGCATCTTCACGATGGGCGCCCATTCCTCGCCCCGCGCCAGCGCGTAGACATCGTTGAGGCTGCGGATCTCCGCCTGCAGGCTCTCGCTGATGTAGTCGGCGTCGGCTGCCGGTTCGGAGGTCTTGTACAACTGCATCCACGGCGCATCGCCGCGCAGTTCCTCTTTCAGGTCGCCGACGCCGGCATAACCCAGGTTGCGCAGGAACCGACCCACCGTCATCGCGCTCACGCCCACGCGCTTGCCCAGCGACGCGGCCGTCTCGAACGGGATGCCGCTGATGTTGTGCAGCAGGTAGCTGGCGATCTTCTGCTCGGCCGTGGTGAAGCTGTCCCAGCGGCTCTTCAGCTTTTTTTGCAGGTCCTTGGTCATCGTCATCCGCTTATCTGGCCAGCGCCATGGCGGCGCCTTCCGTTCCATGGGTTTCCACGTCGCCCAGGCGACGGCCAAGCATATACAACAGCGCGGCCGACACGCCGGCCACCGCCGCGATCAGGGCGAAGAACCAGGCGTGACCGAGCCGGCTCCACAGCGTACCCAGCGCGCCGGCCAACAGATTGCCGAAGAAGCCCGCGAAGAACCAGGTGGCGATGCTGGTGGCGCGAAAACCCTCCGGCGCCATGCGCCCGAACAGGGCCAGCCCCACCGGCAGGATGTACAGCTCGCCGGTGGTCATCAGCACGAACCAGGCCGCCAGCCAGCCCCAGTGCGCGCGCACGCCGTGCGCCTCGCACCACGCCGACAGCACGGCCAGCATCAGGTAGGAACCACCCACGATGGCGGCGCCGAACGCCATCCGCCCGAGCAGCGGCGTCTCCACGCCGCGTTGCGCCAGCCGCGCCCAGCGCGCCACCAGCAGCGGGGTGAAGGCGAACACCACCACCGAGTTGATCGACTGGAACCAGGTCATCGGGATGACCCAGCCCGAGGCCAGCTCGCGGTCCACGCCCTGGTCGATCCACAGCGCGATGGTGTTGCCGACCTGCTCGTAGGCGCCGCGGAACACCACCACGATCGCGGCGACGCCAAGCAGCAGCGCGAAACGATCGATCACCGCCCGATCCACCGGCGGCCGCGCCGCCCTTGCCTCGGCGCCGCGCTTCGGTTCCGGCGGCAGGTAACGGGCGCCGGCCAGGTAGATCACCAGCGACAGCAGCATGCCGAAGCCGGCCGCGGCGAAACCCCAGTGCCAGCCGTACGCCTCGCCCAGCGTGCCGCAGATCAGCGGCGCCAGGAACGCACCGAGGTTCACCCCCACGTAGTAGATGTTGTAGGCACTCTTGCTGCGCGGATCGCCATCGCGGTAAAGCCCTTCGATCTGGCTGGCCAGGCTGGGCAGGAACAACCCGTTGCCCAACGCGATGGTGGCCAGCGCCGGATAGAACAGCGGCTCGGAGGCCATCATGAAATGACCCAAGGCCATCGTGGCGCCGCCGATCATCACCGCGTTGCGCTTGCCCAGCCAGCGGTCGGCCACCATGCCGCCGAACACCGGCGTGAAATACACGAAGGCCGCGTAGGCGCCGTAGATCAGCGAGGCGTATTGCTGGTCCAGGTCCAGGTGCTTGGTCATGTAGTAGACCAGCAGCGCGCGCATGCCGAAGAAGGAGAACATCTCCCACATTTCGGTGAGGAACAGCACGCTCAGGCCGCGCGGATGGCCAAACCAGTTTTTCTCGCGTGCTGGAATCATGCTGTCGGACACGGTGCGATGTCGCTCCCCTGTGGTCTAGGCGGCCGCCGCCAGCGGCCCGCCCCATATCGCATCGTCGCACCAGATGCGGCCATGCTCGTAGATCGCCGACGGTGCCGGGTCACGCCGCAAGTAGATCGGCCCGTCCAGGTCCACCACCTTGCACGACTGGCCCAGCACGAAGGCCGGCGCCATCGCCAGCGACGAGCCGGACATGTTGCCCACCATCAGCTCGAAGCCCAGCTCGCGTGCCTGGGCGGCCATCGCCAGCGCCTCGGTGAGGCCGCCGCACTTGTCCAGCTTGATGTTGATCATGCCGACCCGGCCCACCAGCGACGGCAGGTCGTGATGATCCTGCACGCTCTCGTCGGCGGCGATCATGATCGGGCTGTCCAGCCCGTCGAGCCAGGCCTCATTGCCGATCGGGAACGGCTGCTCCACCACCGCCACCCGCGCCTCGACCAGCGCCGGCAGCAGGCGCGCGAACGAGTCGCGGGTGAAACCCTGGTTGGCGTCGACCATGATCCACGCATCGGGGCACGCCGCGCGCACCGCACGCACGCGCTCGGCGTTGAGCTCGTCATTGGTGAGCTTGAGCTTGAGCGCGCGGGCACCGGGGAAGCCCCGCGCGATCCCGGCCATCGTCGCCGGCGCGTCGGCGCCGAGGGTGAAGGTGGTCACCAGCGGCTGCGGCGCCTCGCCACCGGCCAGCATCCACACCGGCCGGCCGCTGCGCTTGGCCTCCAGATCCCACAGAGCGCAATCGACCGCATTGCGCGCGCCGCCGGCCGGCAGCAGTTGCAGCAGCTCCTGCCGCGTCAGGCCGCCCTCGATCCGTTCGCGCAGCGCCTCGACCTGCACCTGCATCGCGGCCGGCGTGTCGTTGCGGTAGTAGACGCCCAGCGCCTCGCCACGACCGAACCGGTCGCCCTCGTGCAGGGTCACCACCAGCGCCTCGAACTCGTCGAAGGTGTAACCGGTGATGTGGAACGGCTCCTTCAATGCCCACTTCTCGAGCCGCGTGTGCAACTGCAGCCGTGCGTGTCCCTCGGTACCCATGATCTCTCCTGCCTGATTGATGTCGATGCGCAGCGGTCCGTCAGAACCTCACGTTGAAACTGACCAGCCCGAACGCCACGATGAACCAGGCCAGGTAGATCGCCGCCAGCGCCAGCAGCGTTTCGCCGGCAAGCACCCAGCGGCCGCGCCGCGGTGCCATCCAGGCACGCACCGCATGCACCAGCACCGCCAGCGCACCGAGCAGGCCGAACACGCCGAGTACGTAAAGCAGGTAGAGCCAGCCCGTGCCCGAGCCGTCCAGCAGCTTCGACTCGTCGGCCGAGGTCACCGCGATGAAGGTCAGCCAGCCCAGCACCACCACCAGCAACGCCAGCACGCCGAGATGCGACAGCAGGCGCGTGCGCAGCTGGAGCGCCGTCAGCTGCAGCGGCCGCCGGTAATGCCGGCGCACCCAGCCGCCGACGAACCAGCTCAGCAAGGTTGCCAGCAGGATCGCCACCGACGCTCCCAGCAACGGACCGACCGTGCCCAGGCTGCGAGCCGCGGACACGCGCTGGAACAGGAACACCGGCACCTCGGCATCGGTAGCCCAGTAACGGATGCCGCCGTTCGCGTCGGCAACGAAGGCCAGTTGCGACTTGCCGTTCACTTCGCTGTAGTGCAGCGGCCCGGTCTCGTGCCACTGCAGCGGCTTGCCCGCGTAGTCGGTGAGCATCGACACCGCCAGCGTGCCGTCGGGTTTCGCCGCCACGTTGACCTGGCCGAACAGGTACAGCATGCGCAGCGCACTGTCGTTGCGGCGGCTGGCCTGGTACCAGCCAGTCACGCGCGCGGCATCAGCCTTGGCGGTGTCCACGGTCGACGGTGACGGTGCTTCCTTGGGGAAATAGCGGTCGAGAAATGCCTGGAAGATCGCCTTGCGGATCACGTGCACGCTGCCCGCATCGCCGGCGCTGTTGAACGACATGAAGATGCCGACGTTCGCATCCAGCAGCAGATGCAGGTCGCTGTGGAACACCATGGTGTCGCCGCCGTGGCCGATGATGCGCTGGCCGTTGCGATCCTCCTGGTAGAAGCCCAGGTCGAAGCCGTTCAGGCCCGGCGCCGCCGTGTACTGCGGGCTGTGCATCAACTCGGCGGTGGCCTGCTTGAGGATGCGGGTGTCGCCGAAACGGCCGCCCTGCAGCTGGGCGATCATGAAGTTCGCCATGTCGGTCGCGCTGCTGCTCAGCGCGCCGGCCGGCGCGGGATCGACCAGTTCGAACGGCTGCGGCTTGCCGTCGGAGGCGCTCTTGTAGCCCTTGGCCATCAGCGGCGCCAGCTGCGGCGGCAGCGGCATCGCGAAGCTCGAGTGATGCATGTCCAGCGGGTCGAGGATGTGCTGCCGGATGTAATCCTCGAAGCGCTCGCCGGAGACGCGCTGCACGATGTAGCCGGCCAGTCCGCAACCGTAGTTGGAGTACGCCACGATCTCGCCCGGCGGGAAGATCCGCGCGGGGATATGCGTCTTCAGGTAGCGCTCCAGATCGACGTCCTCGGGCTTCTTCGGCAACAGTCCGCGGGCGGTGTCCTCGAAGCCGGCGGTGTGCGTCATCAGCTGACGCAGCGTCACCGGCTTGCCGTCGCGCGCCGGGATGGTGAAGTCGAGGTATTCGTTGACGTCGTGGTCGAGGTCCAGCTTGCCCTGCTCCACCTGCTGCATCACCGCCGTCCAGGTGAACAGCTTGGAGGTCGAGCCGGGCCGGAACAGCGTGGTCTCGGGCGACACCGGCGTGCGCCTGGCCAGGTCGGCGTAGCCGTAGCCGCGGGCGAACAGCAGCTGGCCGTCCTTGACCACCGAGATCACCCCGCCGGCGACGTCGCCGCGCTGGATCATGTACGGCACCATGCCGTCGAGGAAGGTGGCCAGGTCGTCGGCGGTCAATGCATGCGCGACGCCAACCGGCGGCGCCAGCGCCGCGGCCGGCGCGGCGGCGACGGGCACGGCCGGCACCGGCAGGATCGAGCTTGCGGGTGCGGGGTTCGGCGACGACGGCACCTGCGCCATCGCGATGCCGACGGCACAGGTGATCGCTAATGCCGCGGCGAATTTCGCATAGCGGTTCATGGACGCACTCCGGATACGGTTCGGTGGAAGGGCATGCTCAGAAATCGACGCTGGCGGACAGGCCCACCGTGCGCGGCATCACGTAGACGGCGGCGAACGGATTGGCGTGGGGGTCGGTGGTTTCCGACGCCAGCGAGGTGATGCCGCGTTCGTTGGTCAGGTTCTTGACGTAGGCCTTGACCGTCCAGTTGCCGAAGTTGACGCCGGCGCGCAGGTCGATGCCGTCGTAGTCGGGCACGTCGCGGCGCGGGCCCGGCGCGGCGACGAAGTCGGTCTTGCGCTCGCCCACGTAGCGATAGCCCGCGCCGACGAAGCCGGACCAGCCGCTGGCCAGCGGAAAGTCGTAATCCACGCCGACGCTGGCGTTCCACTTCGGCACGTAGGGCAGCCGATCGCCCTTGTAGCCGAACAGGCCTGGCGGCGTGTCCGCGTCCAGCTTCGCGTCGGTCCAGCTGGCATTGGCCGACAGCAGCAGGCCCCGCACCGGTGCGTACTGCCAGGCCGCCTCGACGCCCTGGCTGCTGGCCTTGCCGCCATTGCCCATGAAGCCGATGCCGCCGGAGACGACGGTGAGCTGGATCTGGCTCCAGTCGATGTAGAAGGCGGACACGTCGAAGGTCATGCGCCGCTGCATCGTGGTGGCCTTCAGGCCCAGCTCGTAGCTCACCAGCTTGTCCGGACCGAACGTCAGCGGCGCGCCCAGCCCCGGCGGCACGCCGACATTCGGGCCGCCCGGACGGAAGCCGGAGGCGATGCGCCCATAGACCATCAGGTCGTCGCTGAAGCGGAAACTGGGATTGAGCAGGTACGTGGTCGGGTTGTCCGATCCGCGGATGGTGAATTGAGTGGGTCCGAGGATCAGCCCGTCACCGGTTTGCGCGTAGGTGGTGCGGTCGCTGCTGTAGCGCGCGCCCAGCAGCACGCTGAAACGCGAGGTGGCGTGCCAGGTCACGTCGCCATAGGCGGCCCACTCGGTGAAGATCGCCGGCCCCATCGACAGGTCGGCCAGCGTCGGCAGCGCGATCGGTTCGCCGGTGCTGGCATCGAAGCTCAGGATGTTCTGGTGGGCGGTGGTCTTTTCGCGCGTGTAGAACACGCCGGCGCGCCATTCCACGGTCTGCGTCTCCGGCGACTGCAGGCGCAATTCCTGGGTGAACTTGTCCAGCGTCATCGGGTTGACCAGCGAATAGCCACCGTTGGGCAGGCCGAACAGCGGGTTCAGCAATGGCCCGTAGGCCGCCGTGACGTCGGCGTTGGAGTTCATGTCCAGCGTGCCGTAGCTGGTCGACGAAAACAGTTTCGCCCCGCCGAAGTCCGCGTTGAGCGACGCGTCGTAGAGCCGGTACTTCAGCCGGAACTGGCCGGTGCCGGGCGAGCGCACCTGCTGCAGGTCGCCGTGGATCGGCTTCAGCGTCAGCGCATCGACGTCGACGCCGCCATCGACCAGGCCGGCACCGTCGCTGCCCAGGTTCTGCGCCAGCGCCGACAGGCGCAGCGAAACCGTGTCGCTCGGCGTCCACAACAACTGCGCGCGCGTGCCGCTCACCTTGGCGCGGTTGACGTCGTGCTTGCCGGTGAGGACGTTGTCGACATAGCCGGGATCGTGGCGTTCGTACGCATTGATCCGCAAGGCCAGCTTGTCCGCAGCCAGCGGCACGTTGAACATCGCGTGCACGTCCGAACCGGTGCCGCCATCCTCGACGCTGCTGACGCCGGCACGCAGACGACCGTAGGCGCGGGTGGCGTCCGGCGGCGTGGTGACGAACTTGACCAGCCCGCCCAGCGTGTTCGATCCATACAGCGTGCCCTGCGGCCCACGCAACACCTCGACGCGCTCCAGGTCGGCCGGATCGATGTCCGGCGTCAGCACGCTGCCGGCGGCGTACACGGTGCTGGAGCCGAACGGCACGTCATCGATGTAGGTGCCCACCGTCGAGTTCGGCTGGCCGCTGCCGGAAGTGATGCCGCGCAGCACCAGCTGGGTCCTGCCCTGCCCGCTGGAAATCACATTGAGCCCGGGCACCCGCGTGGCGTAGTCGGCAAAGTTGACCGCGCTCTCGCGTTCGAGCTGCAGGCCCTGCAGCGCCGATACCGCCATCGGCACATCCTGCAAGCGTTCGCTGCGCTTGTTCGCGGTCACGATGACCGTGCCCAGGTCGGTGGGTGCGGAACTGGCGGAGGCCGGTGACGATTGCTGACCCGCCCCGGCGCCCGACGCATCCTCCGGCGGGGTGCTGCCGGACGCGGGCGCGCCGGCATCGGAACCACCCGGCGACGATGGCTGGGCCGCGATGCCCAGCGGCGACCACAGGGCCACCGCGATGGCAACGCAGATTCCCCGACGAGCATGCTGCAGATAGCGAAAATCCATGACTCTCTCCCCCGAGATGGTCGCGTGGACAGCCCACGATCCGCAGTGTTATTCCATTAACATCGTCGTGTCAATGATATTTTGATATCAAATTGGCGAACTACCGCCTGCCAGGCACCGATGGCCAGGGTCATCCACGGCGGCGCGAACCGGTCGATCGACCGCCATTCATTCATGAAGTTTGCCTTTGTAGTTTGGCTTTCCATCTGACAGACTGCGCGGATGAACAAGCCATCCGTCAATCCGGCGGCGGCCGATGCCATGGCGACGGCCGTCGAGTTGCGCGTGCTGGTGGGCAAGCTGCGGCGGCGCCTGCGCGAACAGATCAACCTGGGCGGCCTGCCGTGGTCGCAGGTGTCGGTGATCGGGCACCTGGAGCGCGACGGGCCCGCCACCATCACCGCGCTCGCCCACGCCGAAGGCATGCGCCCGCAATCCATGGGTGCAAACGTTGCGGCATTGCTGGAAGCCGGGCTGGTGCGCGGCACGCCCGATCCCGACGACGGGCGGCGAACCCTGCTGTCGCTGACCCCCGCCTGCCGCAAGCTGATCAAGGCCAGCCGCGCGGCGCGGGAGGACTGGTTGTTCCACGCCATCCAGACCCGGCTGGCGCCGAAGGAGCAGGCCCGGCTTGCCCGCGCCGTCGCCCTGCTCAAGCGTCTCGTCGAGCCGTGACGGCAAGGCCGCGGCACATCTCCCCTCCGCGAAACGTAAGCCCGCCTCCCCCAAGGACGCCCTCATGGCCATCACCACGCTCGACCCGATCACCGCGCTGATCGTCATCGACTTGCAGAAAGGCATCGTCGCCTATCCCACCGCCCATCCGGCCGCCGAGGTGGTGACCCATGCCCGCGCGCTCGCCGAGGCGTTTCGCCGCAACCGCCTGCCGGTGATCCTGGTCAACGTGAGCGGCGGCGCGCCGGCGCGGACCGAACGCCCGCGCAACCTGGATGATCTGCCCGCCGACTGGGCCGAGCTGGTGCCCGAACTGGGTCGGCAGCCGCAGGATCACGTGGTGACCAAGCACACCTGGGGCGCATTCACCGGCACCGGCCTCGACACGTACCTGAAAGCGCAGGGCGTCACCCAGATCGTGCTCGCCGGCATCGCCACCAGCATCGGGGTCGAATCCACCGCGCGCCAGGCGCACGAACTGGGTTACCACGTCACCCTCGCCGTCGACGCGATGACCGACATGAGTGCCGAGGCCCACGCCAACAGCATCGCCCGCATTTTTCCGCGACTGGGCGAAACCGGCAGCACCGGCGAAATCATCGGCCTGCTCGGCACGCACGGGTAACCGGGGCGGGGTCCGCAGCGAATTCCGGTGGAAGCCTGCTGCTCTAGCGGGCATCTGCCCGGAATCCGGACCATGAACAACCCGCTGATCGCCCGCTGGGCGCCCCTTCCGCTACGCCTGATCGTCGGCTACGGATTCATGGAGCACGGGTTCGCCAAGATCATCCACGGTCCGGCGGGATTCGCCGCCATCCTGCAGGCGCTGGGCGTGCCGGCACCGCACCTGATGGCATGGCTCACGATCCTGGTCGAAGTGTTCGGCGGCCTGGCGATCCTCCTTGGCGCCTTCGTGGCGCTGGCAAGCCTGCCGATGGCGGTGGTGCTGCTGGTGGCCATCTTTACCGTGCACCTGCCGTACGGCTTCAGCTCGATCAAGCTGCTGGCGGTCACCGCGACGGGCGCGCATTTCGGCCAACCGGGATACGAGTGCGACCTGCTGTACCTGGCCGGCCTGGCCGCGCTGGTACTGGGGGGCTCCGGCCCCTGGTCGGTCGACGGGTTCATCCGGAAACGTCGACAGGCTGCGCTTCGCTAGTCGAGAGCGGCTTCCGTGCACTCGCCCCGGATGAATGCCTGCACGATCAGGCTCGCGCCGATGACGACCAGCCCGAGATGGATGCAGCGCAGGCGGCTCGGCAGCGAGTACAGGGAAACGCCGCGATCAGCACGACCAGCGGCGCGGAGCATCGTTTCGTCCGCTGTCACCTGCCGGCGAACAGGGCTTGCAACTGCGGGTACGGCATCGCGCCTTCGGCCATTGATTCGGAGCGGCCGCTGTCGAGGAAATCCTGCGCCAGCTTCCCCGCCTGCCCCCACAGCATCTGCGCAATGCCCGAGCCCGCGCTCAATCGCCGCACGCCCAACCGCTCCAGCTCGGCCGCCGGCGCCAGCCCCGGGTACGCCATCACGTTGACCGGCAAGCCGGCGCCTTCCACCACGGCGGCGATCTCGCCGGCATCGCGAAGACCCGGCACGAACAAGCTGTCGGCGCCGGCCGCGCGATAGGTCGCGCCACGCGACAACGTTTCCCCGACCCGCTGCGGCGCGTCGATCAGGCTGGCCAGGAACACGTCCGTGCGGGCATTGACGAAGATGTCTGCGCCGGCGTTCGCGGCAGCGTTCCGGATGGCCTCGATCTTCGCGGCAAGCTTCGCCGGCGCATCGCGGCCGTCCTCGATGTTGATGCCGGCAATGCCCGCGTCGAGCAGGCGGCGGACGGTTTCACCCACCGTCTTTGCGTCGTCCGAGTAGCCGTTTTCCATGTCGACCGACAACGGCACACGCAATACCCGCGCCATGTTGACGGCGGCGCCGATCGCCGCATCGGCCGGCATCTTTCCGCCATCGGGGTAGCCCAGCGCCCATGCCACGCCCGCACTGGTGGTGGCGATGGCCCGTGCGCCGAGGCTCTCGAACAGGCGGGCGCTGCCGGCATCCCAGGCATTGGGAAAGCGCAGGAGTCCGGGGCCGCCATGCATCTGGCGGAAGGTGGTGGCGTGCTGTGACATGGGGGGGGCTCCGTGACTGGCCTTGGGGAAGTCGAAGGGTAACGCCAGATGCCCGCCTCCATGACACCTCTTCGCCACCGCAGGGCGCGGGGGCGCTCCGCATCGCCCGCGAAAGGAATACGCTTCGCGAACCGCTGCATCCACCCGGGGGAAAACGCATGAACAGCCGCTCGATCCATACGTTGCTGGCCGCCTGCCTTGTCGCTGGCGTGGCATGGAGCCTGTGCCACGCACAGGCTGCCCCGAAGCACGCCGACACCCCGCTGGAATCCACCGCGCCAACCAACACGCGGGCGACGATGGAGACGATGCAGATCCCCAGCCACGGCGCGCTGATGAATGCGCTGGTCTACGTCGCCGCCGGTACCGGCCCGCATCCGGCGGTGATCCTGCTGCACGGCTTCCCCGGCAACGAACGCAACCTCGACCTGGCGCAGGACATGCGCCGCGCCGGTTGGGACGTTCTCTACTTCAACTACCGCGGCTCCTGGGGCACGCCGGGCGACTTCTCGTTTTCGCACGGCATCGAGGACACCGCCGCGGCGCTGGCTTACCTGCGCCAGCCCGAGGTGGCCAGGAAGCTGCGGCTCGATCCTGCGCGCATCGTGCTGATCGGCCACAGCATGGGCGGCTTCATGACGGTGCAGGCCGCCGCGGCCGATCCCGCGATCAAGGCCTTCGCCACGCTTTCCGCAGCGGACATGGCGGAGCACGCCATCCGGCTCGTGCGCAAGGACGGCGAAAGCGCGGGCCTCAAGGCCATGGCCAGCGGCCTCGCCAACGAAGGCATGGCGCCGCTGAGCGGCTGCACCCCGGACGGGCTGGCGCGCGAACTGGTCGATCACGCCGCGGGCTGGGCCTTCCCCGCGAAGGTCGCCGCGCTGAAGAACCGCACCGCCCTCATCGTGACCTCCGACGACGGCCTCGCCCCGGACAACCAGGCGTTCGCCGCGGATCTGCGCAAGGCCGGCGACAGCCACGTTACCACCGTGCACCTTTCCACCGACCACGCCTATTCCGACCGGCGCATCGAACTTTCGAAAGCCGTGCTCGCGTGGCTGGCATCGCTGCCGAAGTAGCCGGGTTGCCGTTGTCGTCACGCCCCGAAGCTTGACTCTTTCGGGCGCCGGGGGCACCGTCGCAGTGACAACAGGAGCAGCACCAGGCTGCTTCAGCGAGGGCACCATGAAATCGATACCACGATCCGCCGTTTTTGGCGCCCTGCTGGCCTGCTCCGGCTTGGCCACCGCCGGGTCCGCCTCGCTCAACGAGTTTCCGCCCAAGGTGATGCCGGTGCTGGTGCAGGTGAATTCGCACGGCAAGGTCACTGGCGCCTCGCCGGCCATCGAACTCTCGCCCAAGGTCAACCGACTGCTCCGCGCGAACCTGGACGAGATGATCACCAAACCCGCGGTCGACAAGCACGGGCGCCCGGTTTCCAGTCAGTTCGTGATCAACCTGGTCCTGCAGGCATCGCCGCTGGACAACGGCAACTACAACGCGCACTTCACCTACCTGTCGACCGCACCCGTGCCGGCGGGCTCCTGGTACTGGGTGCACATCGATGGCCATCGACTCGCCCTGGCCGAACGCGACCCCCTTTTCCGCCGGTCACCGCGCTTCTACCACCACGATCGCTATCAGCCCGCCTATCAGCGCAGCCAGCACGTATCGCCGACGCCACCCATCAGCAACACCACGCGCAACTCGCCCGCTCCGTCACCTCCGGTGCACGGCAGATAAGCCCGGAAGCCCGCCCATCGGCGGGCTTTCCATTCGGCGAAAGGTCTATCCGTTGGCGCAACCCGACGGCAGCGGCAAGCCGCTGGACGACCACCGGGCGCGCCCGCTTTCGGCCAGAATGGGTCCCTTCCAGACCTCCGGCGACGAGCACCCATCATGTCCCTGACGCGCAACCTGCTGCTTGCCGCACTGCTCCTCGGCGCCACGACGCCGGCACCTGCACCCGCGGCCGAGCTGAAGCCCGCTCAGATCGCCGCCATCGATCGCTATGTCACCGCCGAGATGGCGCGCCAGCATGTTCCCGGTGCCGAAGTGGGCGTCTATCGCGATGGCCACGCGCTGCTGGTGAAAGGCTACGGTCTGGCCAACATCGAATGGCAGGCGCCGGTCACGCCGACCACGCTGATGCAGTCCGGCTCGGTCGGCAAGCAGTTCGCCGCCACCGCGGTGATGATGCTGGTGGAACAGGGCAAGGTGAGCCTGGACGACAGCATCACCCGATACTTCACCGATGCGCCGGTGAGCTGGAAGCCGATCAGGGTGAAGAACCTGCTGTCGCACACCTCCGGCCTGGCCGAGTACGAAGATCCCTCGCGCACGCAGCCCGGCGGCCTGTTCGACCCGCGCAAGGACTTCACCGAAGACGAGCTGGTGAAGAAGATCGAAACCCTGCCGATCGAGTTCAAGCCGGGCGAGCGCTGGGACTACCGCAACACCAACTACGCCCTGCTCGGCGTGCTGATCCACAAGGTCACCGGCCAGGACTACCGCGATTTCATGCGTGAGCGGATCTTCGCGCCGCTGGGCATGATCTCCACCCGCGGCATCTCCGAGCGCGACATCATCCCCGGCCGCGCAGCCGGTTACCAGATCGTCGGCGGACAACTGAAGAACCAGACCTGGGTGTCGCCCAGCCTCAACTCCACCGCGGACGGCACGCTCTACTTCAACGTGGTCGACCTGGAAAAATGGGATCGCGCGCTGTACGGCACCAGCCTGCTCAGCCGCAAATCGCTGGAGATGATGTGGACGCCCTTCGTGCTCAACGACGGCCAGCCCAACGCCAGCCACTACGGCTTCGGCTGGGCCAGCGACAGCATGAACGGCCATCGGGTGATCCAGCACAGCGGCGCGTGGCAGGGCTTCACCTGCACCATCAACCGCTACGTCGACGACAAGCTGACCGTGGTGGTGCTGACCAACCTGGACGCCGCTCACGCCAGCCCCGTCTACATGTCCCACGTCATCGCCGGCCTGGTGGAGCCGGCGCTGATGCCGAAGCCGAATCCCGCGATCAAGGACGACAAGCCCGAGATCGCCGCCCACGCCCGCGACGTGTTGCAACGCATACTGGCCGGCGAGAACCTCGCCATCGAGTTCGACCCCGACGCCGGCTACGCCTTCGACCCCAACGACGCGACCGACATGCGCAGCCAGTTGCCCGCGAAGTGGGACGCCGCGCCGCTCCGGCTGATCAAGCGTGGCGAACACGACGGCGCCGTGCGTTCGGTGTATCGCGTGGGCCAGGAAGGCGATACGCGGATCATGCTGGTGGAACTGGACGCGAAGGGAAAGCTGCTGAACCTGGCGGTGAAGTCCGATCCGGACAACCGCTAGCGCCGCGACAAGCGGCGCATTCGTTCGTGTCGTGGAAGAGCGGAAGCCGGATCAGGCCTGGCCGATGCCATCCAGTTCGGCCATCACCTCATCGCCCAGCCGCAGGCCGGCCGCCGCCAGGTTCTCCCGCAGATGTGCGACTGACGACGTGCCGGGAATCAGCAGGATGTTGGGCGAGCGGGCCAGCAGCCACGCCAGCGCCACCTGCATCGGCGTGGCCTCCAGCCGCGCCGCCACATCGGACAGCGTCCGCGACTGCAGCGGGCTGAAGCCGCCCAGCGGAAAGAACGGCACATAGGCCACACCCTGACGGGCGAGTGCGTCGATGAAGTCGTCGTCGTCGCGATGCGCCAAGTTGTACTGGTTCTGCACGCAGACCACCGGCGCGATGCCCTGCGCCTCGGCGACCTGGCTGGCGGTGGCATTGCTGAGGCCGAGGTGGCGGATCAGCCCCTGCTGGCGCAATTCCGCCAGCACACTGAACTGCGCTTCGATGCTGCCTTCGCTGGGCGCGTGCACGTCACCCATCACGCGCAGGTTGACCGCATCCAGCACATCCAGGCCGAGGTTGCGCAGGTTGTCGTGCACTGCCTGCACCAGTTCGGCTGGACTCTGCGCCGGACGCCAGGACGCATCGTCGCCGCGCAGCGCGCCGACCTTGGTCACGATCACCAGCTCCTCGGCGTACGGGTGCAACGCCTCGCGAATGATCCGGTTGGTGACGTGCGGTCCGTAGAAGTCGCTGGTATCGATGTGATTGACGCCGGCCTCCACCGCGGCGCGCAGCACCGCCAGCGCCGCCGCGTGATCCTTCGGCGGACCGAACACGCCCTTCCCCGCCAGCTGCATGGCGCCGTAACCCATGCGGTTGACCGTACGGTCGCCGAGCGAAAACGTGCCTGCCTGTGCGAGCTTGCTCATGATGTTTCTCCGGGAGGATGAAGGGACGGGATGAACTATAGGAAGGCCACGCCCTCTTGATAATCCGCCACAATCCATACGGGTCGTGCGGAGAACGGGACAATGGCAACAGAGCTACAGGATCTCCAGGCGTTTCTCGCCGTGCTGCGAGCCGGCGGGTTTCGGCAGGCGGCGCGCAGCGGCGGCGACTCCGCCTCCAAATTGAGCGAGGCGGTGCGTCGGCTGGAAAGCCGACTCGGTTTGCGCCTGCTCCATCGCACCACGCGCAACGTCTCGCCCACCGAAGCCGGCGCGCGACTGGCCGAGCGGCTCGCGCCCGCGCTGGCCGAAGTGGAAGCGTCGCTGGACGTGGTCAACCACTTCCGCGACCGCCCCGCCGGCACGCTGCGAATCAACGTGCCGGCGAACGTGGCGCGCACGGTATTGCCCGGCATCGTCACGCCCTTCCTCAAGCGCTACCCCGAGATCCGGCTGGAAGTGATCGTGGAAGACAGCTTCGTCGACCTGATGGCCAGCGGCTGCGATGCCGGCATCCGCTACGACGAGCGGCTGGCGCAGGACATGATCGCGCTGCCGATCGGCCCGCGCACGCAACGCCTGGTCACCGCCGCCGTGCCCGCTTACCTGCAGGCACACGGCACGCCCGAACACCCGCGCGACCTGCTGCAACACGCCTGCCTGCGCGGCCAGTTTTCCGGTGGCGCCGTGCCACTGTGGGAGTTCGAGCGCGACGGCGAAATCGTGCGCGTCGACCCGTCCGGTCCGTTGCAGGTACGCACGGGCGCGGCCTTCGATCTGGCCGTGCAGGCGGCGCTCGACGGACTCGGCATCATCCACCTGTTCGAGGATTGGCTGCAGCCGCATCTGGACAGCGGCGCACTGGTGCCGGTGCTGGAACCGTGGTCCCAGCGCTTCAGCGGGCCGTTGCTCTATTACGCCGGTCGGCGTCACCTGCCCTCGCCGCTGCGGGCCTTCGTGGATTTCATCCGCGAAGGCTGACGCCTGTCTCAGGTCGAACTCGTCACGTGCCTGACTCGCGTCGCGACCCTTGGCGTCGCCTTCCGGGGCGAAACGCTCGTTGCTGCCGGAATGCCATCCGCTCTGGATGACAGTCACCCGAATGTTGGTGGACGCACCGACGCGGTCAGCGCAGCCCCACCGTACCGTTGGCCGCCTCGACCAGCTTCGCCGGGTCGTAACCCAAGCCATCCTTGAACACCAACACCACGTTCTCGATGTCCTTGATGTTGTCCGCGGGGTTGCCCTTGACCAGCACCAGGTCGGCCGCCTTGCCGACGTCGATCGAACCGATCTCCTTGTCCACGCCCATGAAGCGCGCGCCGTTCAAGGTGGCGATCTGGATGGCCTGCACCGGCGCGAAGCCCGCCTCCACCAATAGCTCCACCTCGCGCTGGTCGCCATAGCCGGCGATCACGCCGCCGTAGCCGGTGGGATCGAGACCGGCCAACAAAGTGCCACCGGCCTTGACGAAGGCGTGCTCGAAAGCCATCTCCAGCTGGAACAACTTCGGCCACGGGGAATCCTTCATCGCCGCGACGTGCTCGCGCGTCTTCAGGTATTCCTCGCGGGCCTGCGGCAGCATCGCATCGAGCACCCGCGCATCCAGCGGCGCGCGGCCAGGCACGAAGGTCTCGAACACCGGCAGCGTGGACGTCACCGCGACCTGCTTCGCCACCAGATGCCTGATCAACTGCCGGATCTCCGGACCGTCGACCTTCAGCGTGGCCAAGTGCGCGCTGGCCGCCTTCGTGTCCGGGCACACATCCGGCTGCTTGCCGGCGCTGAACTCGGTGTCCACGAACAAGCCGTGTTCGAGGTTGTCGATACCCAGATCCGCCGCCTCGGTGAACCCGATCGAACACAGGTGGCCGGTCACCTTGATACCGCGCGCATGCGCCGCCGCGATCGCCGCCGACAGCTCGGCGCGAGTGATGTGCATGTACGCCTTGAACGAGGTCGCGCCCTCGTCCATCCAGTAATTCACCGTATTGCGCGCATCGTCGGCATCGACCAGCTCGTGCATCTGCGGCATCAGGCTGCCCTTGCCCTCCAGATACGGCCCGGTCGTGTGCATCTTCGGTCCGGGAATCAGGCCGGCATCGATCGCCTTCTTCAACGCCAGATCCGTATACGGCTCCACGCTGCCGGTGGTGCGGATCGTGGTGACTCCGCCAGCCAGGTACAGCTTGGGGAAACTCGACGCCTGCTCAGGCGCGAGCAACTCCTTCGACGCCGGATTCACCCTGGGCGCCGGATAGAACATGTGGTCGTGCATGCCGACCAGGCCGGGCATCAGCGTCTGCCCGCTGCCGTCGATCACCGTCGCATCCCTGGGTACATCCACATGGCGCCCGACCGCCGCGATGCGCCCGTCACGCAGCAGCACCGTCTGGTTCTCCCTCGCACCGGTGCCATGTCCGTCGATCACCCGCACATGCGTGATCGCCAGCAGCGGCTGTGCATGCGCGACGTAGGCCTGCACCTGCGGCGCCAGCGTTGGCATCGCCGCGCGGGATGACGTGGCCAGGGCAAGGCCCGCCAGTAAAAGCGCGACGGCCAACACCGTGCGCGAACGATCCATCGACAAACCGTGCATGGTCAGCTCCCCAGAGTGAAACGCTGCAAGCCGCCGCTTGCCATCCAGCCGAGTATCCGCGCTAGCCGACGCATGCGGAAGTGCGCCTGACCAATTTGCAGTCGCGTCTGGACAGCAGTGCACTGGCACCGTCGCCGCAGAGCCGTTGCGCTAACCTCCCCGCCAGCCGTTGCTGTATTACGCTGCTCCCCGCAACCAGCCGCCACCATCGCGGGCATCCGTCGACTTCATCCGGAAGGCTGAAGCGCATCGCTCCCCTCAAGCCCGAGAGCCCATGAGCAAGATCGGCACCGCCCTCTGCCTCACCTACCTGCTGGCCATCCTCGTCTGCCTGGGATGTGCCATGGCCGCCCACGGCGACCCCAAGGGTCAATTCGTCTTCGCGCAAATCCCGATCGCCCTGCAAGGCAGCCTGGCGGCTGGGCTGGGATTCGGTCCGGCGCTGGCCAGACTGTCTTGGCCGGAGGCTTATCTATATCTGGCGGGGTCGACGTTCGTGTTGCTCTATGCCTTTGGTTGGCTGCTCACGCTAGTCCCGAAGCGCCTCTCAACTCGGCGTTGAGACGAGGTCCCGCTTCACCTGCACGTGGCAATACAAACCTCATTGCGAAAAGCGCACCACAGGTTCCGTTTTGCCCTAACCTGGCCGCACATCAATGGGCATGGCGGGAGCCGAGGCATGGCAACGGGTGAAGACTGGTCGCGATTGGAGGTGGAGAGTTGTGTGGCCGACTATCTGCACATGCTCGCACTTGAACTCAACGGGCAGCAATTCAACAAGTCCAATCGCATCCACGAGTTAGTGCAGCGGCTGGATGGCAGAAGTAATTCATCCGTTGAATACAAGTTCCGCAACATCAGCGCGGTCATGAATGAACTTGGCTGGCCAACGGTCACGGGCTACAAAAGCTTGGCGAACTACCAACTATTGCTGATGGAAGTGGTGGAATCCCAGCTTCAGAGCAATATCGCCCTGCAGGACGCAGTACAAGCTGCCGTCGAACGTCCCGCGACTGTCGCGTCCATTGAAAACCCGACAGCCATCTGGGTTCCCATACCAAAAGCAGCAACCCAAGTAAGGGAATCGCCCGCAGGCTACGCGGCTCGCTTTTCTCCGGCCAAACGTGACTATCTGGCGCAAGAGGCGCGCAATCGTTCGTTGGGTCTCGCCGGCGAGCAGTTCGTGATGGAACTTGAAGCCCGGCGTCTATACGCAGCCGGCATGAAGTCGCTGAGCGAACGCGTCGAACACGTCTCAGCCACGCAGGGTGATGGCCTCGGCTACGACGTACTGTCCTTTGAGGAAAACGGTCGTGAGCGGTTGATCGAGGTAAAGACCACGTCTTTCGGCGAACTGACACCCTTCTTCGTCAGCCGAAACGAACTGGCACGTTCGGAGACCGATGCAGAATCCTATCGGCTGTACCGCCTTTTTGACTTCCGCGAGCGCCCCCGCCTCTTCGACCTGCCTGGCGCCATCGCCGTGCATTGCCAACTAGACCCGGTGTCCTATCTAGCGCAGCTGACCAGCTAGTCGCGGGCAGAGCCTCCAACGCTGTGCCGAGCGGCTGTCGCCTGAGTAGCAGTTGGTCCGGCAAGGCCACCCTGTCGAGCGGTCTATAGGCGGAAATACAAGATCCCTGCCAGTCCCGGGACAGTCCCTGACCGCTCGAAGCGTCGAGCAAAAAGTCGGGACGGCCGAGAAAAAAGCTCGGGCGGCCGAGTAATTTTCTCGAACGATGGAGAAAAGAGCTCGGTGGCCCGAGAAAAAAGGTCGGCATGCCGAGAAGATGAACTCGGCGTGCCGGGAAAAAAGCTCGGGTCGCCGAGTTATTTGCCCGGACCGAGGAGAAAACAGCTCGGACAGTCGAGAAAAAGGCCGACAAGCCGAGCAGGTGAACTCGGCGCCCCGGGAAAAAAGCCCGGACGATGGAGCTATCTGCTCGGGCCGCGGAGTGAAGAGCTCGGCGCGTCGAGCAACGAGTCTCGAAGCCAAGCGCATGGTTCGGCCCACGGGGGAATTTCCGGGCCGTCCGGGCGAAAACCGGCCGGCCCGGGAACCAGAGCGACCTGACGAAGCAGGAGGATCGCAGTATGGTTAGGTGTGCCAGGGACACTCAGGGGGAGTGAAGTGGCCAGACGAACAAAAAGCGGCTTCGAACAGATGGCGGCCATGCCGTGGTGGCTCAGCATACTGATCGGCGTGATTGGCTACATCGCGATACGCCACGGCATCGGTTGGTATTTTGGCGCGGTCAACAACCCGTATACGTCGGGACTGGGCAAGCTCGCCGCCGACGGCATCTATGCCCCGCTCGCGTGGGTGCTGCTGATCGTTTGCTGGCTCGCTGCCATCGGCTCCTTCATCGGCCGGCGTCGCCGCCGCCACCTGTTCGACAGCCAGACCGGCATCGACAGCCTGCGCCAGATGAACTGGCGCCAATTCGAGCAACTCGCGGGTGAAGCCTTCCGACGTCAGGGCTATGTCGTCGAAGAAACCGGCCTCGGTGGTGCCGACGGCGGCATCGACCTGATCCTGCGCAAGGGCGGCAAGACCACGCTGGTGCAGTGCAAGCAGTGGCAGAACTGGCAAGTCGGCGTCAAAGTCGTGCGCGAGATGTATGGCCTGCTAGTGCATCACAAAGCCGCCGCAGTGAAGATTGTTGCCCTCGGCGACTACACCAGCGACGCCCGACGTTTCGCCCAAGGCAAACCCATCGAACTGACCCACGGTGGTGAACTGATCGCCACGGTGCGCTCGCTGCAAAAGACCAATGCGCGCGCGATGAGTCCGCTGGATACACCACTCGCCCTCAGCGGAAGCATGGTCGCTAGCCTGCTGCTGATCACAGTGCTCTCGTCATCTACGCCGACCGAACCACCGCCAGCCGTCGCGAGCCCCATCGTCACCCAGACCGCATACAGACCGGAACCACCCTCCCTGCCCCGCCCCGCCGCGGCATCCGCAGCGCACGCCAAGGCAACGATCTATGTGAGCGATTCACAGAACGACGCGGAGCTGCGCGAGTGGAAGAAGCAAAACGCCGAGTCAATGAAAATTCTGGAGAAGACGACGAAGGAAATGCCGTTGCGCTGACTTCGCTTCACGCCGCGAAGCATGGCCTAGCCGCCACAGAACAAAACGCGCATCCTGGTGCGAGTCAATCGGATAAAAGGGGAATGCTTACTATGGATGCACAAGAAGGCTTAGAGGAGGCACTCCCAAGTGGTGGTAACTGGACAACGCAACAGCTCAAACTCGCCTTCAACCTCTACTTCCAAACGCCATTCGGCAAGTTGCACAAGACGAACCCGGAAATCGTTCGCCTAGCCCATCTCATCCGGCGCACGCCCAGCGCGTTGGCGATGAAGCTCGTCAACTTTGCCAGTCTGGACAGCTCGATCACCGAAAGTGGCCGCAAAGGTCTCTCGGGCGCGTCGGCTCTTGATCGCAAGATATGGAATGAATTTCATCAGGACTGGGAAGGCCTTGCGCTCGAATGCGAAGAGCTACGGCAGCAGTTCGCTCATGGCTCGCCATTCTTGTCGAATGGTGAGCGCGACGAACCCGAGAATGACCTGACCGACTTCACTGGAGAAACTCGCCTTGCACTTGTCCATCAAAGGATCAAGCAGGATTTCTTCCGCCGTACCGTGCTCGCCAGCTATCGCAATCGATGCTGCATCTCCGGAGTCAGTGAGCCACGCTTGCTCGTCGCAAGCCATATTGTCCCGTGGAGTCAGGACAAAGCCAATCGCCTGAATCCACGCAACGGTCTATGCCTTTCCGCCATTCATGACAAGGCTTTTGACAACCATCTATTCACTCTGAGCGAAGACTGGCGCGTCATCCTATCGGCGCAGCTCAAAGCCAGCAGGGACAGCTTCGTGCAAGAAGTATTCTTCCCGGCGGAAGGGACACAGATCGAGCTACCAGAACGCCTCAAGCCTGACCAATCACTGGTTGCGGCTCATCGTCAGCGTACGTTGCAAGACGCATAGAAAATCCCGTCGTCTCATGACTCGAAAAATTGAGTGCACCCTGCTCCGATTTCGGAACAGTCGCGCCCACTGAGACAACGTGACGCCAGCGTTGATCGCTCCGCAACTGTCATTGAGGCCAGTTCATGAGCGACAAACACATTCCCGAAGACACTTTCTGGGATCACTGGGGCGTCATACAGAACGCCGATAGCGGCATGTTCGAATACGACGACGTTAAGGATCAGCCGCTCGAACACGTCTGGACGATCGTCGATACCGGCGCCTACGAAGATGAAAATTGGTACGCCATGCCGGGGTTCCATATCGTCAACAAGCTTGGCTACATCATGACCAAACGAGCGTGGACTGCAGATACCCCGGACGCGATCTACCATCTGCACGAAGACGAAGACGACGGGGAACGCCACGTATTCTTGTACCAGTACCGTGATGCCTCGAATTACAAGGCAGGCGGCATGTTGCTTCTTCATGGTGCGACCCATGACGTTGAAGAAGACATGATCCGGGGTTGCTGTGACGCGGAAACGTATTTCGTCGCCGAACAAGTCGGGGTACCCGCCCTCTGCGAACAGCTCTACGTTTTCGGTGGTGGGCCAACCGATGATGACCACGCCTTCCATGAATTTCAGGGCTTACGCGCAGCCACTGCCGAAGAAATCGCGTCCCTGCCGTTGTGGGGTGGCCTAAGAGATCTGACGTGCCGATTCCTCCGCACGGGTGGCAACTGGGACTGCTCGCTATCGCCCAACTGCTTCTAGAGGGCAGACGGAGAACTGGAAAAGGGGGAGCTAGGTCACGACAACTCCCTCCGCCCCCTTTGACGCAGCACCACTCTTCCAACGCGAACTCCACAAACCCCAGGCTATAGCTCATCGAGCTTGACCTCGATTCGGCGCGCAGCCGCGCACCAGCTCAGCCAGCTCAAGACTTCCAGTCGATCCAGCAGACGGCGCGCACCCCTCACATCGGCACGGCACAAAGCGCATCGCCCCGAGGCGCCAGTGCTTCAGTCGCTCCTCTCGCCAACTCGGGCTGCGATCAAATTCGGAGCCTCGACAAGCAAGCCACCGCTCCACGAACCGCAAGCGACCTTGGATCCGTCGGGCGAAAACTGGACATCGCATGCAAATTTGAGCGGCACTTCATGGATTCGCTCCAGACCAGGAATCGAATAGAAGGCCACGCCTTCGCCCACAACGGCCGCAAGCATGCGTGAATCCGGTGACCACGCCAGCGTCCGCGGAAGTACACCAGCAACGCCAGACAGGCTTGCAACAACCGACAGACCATCAACATCGAAAAGGGAGATCACGTCGCGGTCAGATACGGCACAGGTGCTTCCATCAGGTGCGATCGATAGATCATCAATATTCGCATGTCTCAGCCGGATGGTTCGCAGCGGCGTTGTCATCGGCCAGCCCCACACGTAAACGTGATCAGGCGCTGCCGGCTGATCCGCTCTCGTTGATACCGGAGAGTGAACCGTAAACCATCGCCCTGAATGGTCGTCACGAACGACCTTGGTAATCATCTCGCCAGGAAAGTGACGCTGGAACTCAATGGCGCCGGTTGTGGATGAGCGCACCGTGAGAACGCCGCTCCACGAACCATCCACCAGAAATTCGCCACAGGCTGAATAGCAGATATTGCTACCCTCGACGCCGCCAAGGTCAAGGACGCGAATGATTTCACCCTTCTCGGTGTCCAATACGACGATCTCGGCGGATGTGTTCTTTACCGCCATTTCCGCTTCAGACGGATGAACAGCACAATGAGAAGGATGACTCAGAGGATGTGTTCGAAATCGCTTCTTGCACGTGGCCATATCCCAGACAACCACGTCCCGAGAAAGCGTTGCGAGAAAGCTGCCCGAGCGAGAAAACTCGCATGCGTAGCATCGCAGCAACTTCAGTGGCCGGAATCCTTTCATTTGCCTCTCCCAACGATTCGCGTGATACCTCAGCCCCATGAATGATCACGCGTCCGATGTCTTGTGTCGATTCGCCCGGCGAATGAAACGACTCACCAGCGGCGAACAAGGGCCCGGGCAACTGACTCACGGTCCTGCGTAACGGGCAACCCGAGTGCGAGCTGAGGCGGACGAAACCTCTTGGCCATGGACGACAGGGGCAAGTGCGATCCCAGCCTTCGCCGGATGACGATGGAAGAGAGATGGCGCAATCTCGGCCTTCGCCGGAATGATGATGAGGCAAGGCGGAGCAATCCCGGCTTTCGCCGGGATCGCAGCCAAGTACGACAGGACGCCACTGCCACCGAATCACTGCAGCCAGTACCCGATCAACTCACTCCAACTCCCCCAACCGCTCCTGCAACCTCTGCCGCCAATCCTCATCCTGCTCCCCCGCGATCAACGCCTTCAGCGCGGCCACCTGCGCCACGTCCAGCGCCTTCTTCGCCGAAGAATGGACGTCCGGCACCACGCCGACGTTCTCCCAGTCGGTGTGCGTGACCGGGCTGATCGGGCGTCCGGAGGGGACGAACATCATGAAGTGCGCGGTCAGCCGGTGCGGGCCGCCGCCGTGGGCGCCGCCGCCGGTGGTTTCGCCGATCAGAGTGGCGCGCTGGTTGTTCTTCAGCGCATAGGCGAAATCTTCGCAGCCGGAGAACGTGTCGCTGCTGGTGAGCAGGTAGACCTTGCGCGACTGGCCGTAGCGGGGGCCGGGAACGATGGCCGTGGTCCAGCGCTGCTCGGTGCGGTTCTCGTCGCGCCAGTAGACGTCGTTGAGATGGGTCGGCTTGTCGTACAGGTAGCTGGCAAACAGCATCACGCTTTCCGGATCGCCGCCGCCGCAGTGGCGCAGGTCGATGATCAGGGCACCGGTGTCGCTCATCAGGGTCATGGCGGCGGCGATGCGGGTGGCGACCATCGCCGGCCGGCCGAACTGATGCAGGTCGATGTAGCCGATGTCGCCCTGCAGGCGATCGACGCCGTTGATACCGAAGTTGAAGCGCTTGCCTTCGGCCAACTCGGCGGCCTTGTTCTCGGCGGAGTCGGACTGGTCGTCGCCCTGGGCGATCGCGTGTTCGAAGTAGCGCACTTCAAGGTGCTTGTCGTTGCTGCCGTGTTGCAGTGTCTCGGTCAACTTGTCGGCGAGCTTGTCGGCGCTGGTGATCGCATCGAAGTCGCCGTGCTGCAGCTGGGCGCGCAGGCTCTTGCCGATCGCGGCGGCCTTGTCCGGAAAGACGTAGGACTGATTCAGGTTGGCGATGATGCTTTCCACCACCTCGCTGCGCATGGCCTTGTCGACCGTCATGTCTTTCTGTGGCGGCCCGGATTGCGCGTGGCCGGGCATGCCGAACAGCACCAGACCGGCGCCGGTCAGCGCGACGGCGCCGGCCAGCGCGGCGATGCGTGTTGCGGTTTTCCTGTGCTTGCTCATCTGTGCATTCCTCGTCAGGTTCGTCGGTAATCGACGAGCGCAGGGTGGCGAAGGAATGTGGAGAGATTATGGAAGCGGCTCAGAGCTCCAGCCGATAGCCGAGCCCGTAGACGGAGTGGATCACGTCGACCTCCGGCAGGTGCACGGCGAGCTTGCGGCGCAGGTTCTTGATGTGGCTGTCGATCGCGCGGTCGGTGACTTCAAGGTTGTCGCGACTGACGAGGTCGAGCAGTTGCGCACGCGAGAAGATCGTGCCCGGGCGTTTGGCCATCGCAGCCAGCAGGCTGAACTCGGTCGGCGTCAGCTCCAGCGGTTGCGCGTGGATACGCGCCGTACGCGAATCGGCATCGACTTCGAGCAGTGGCGTGCGTGCCGCTGCCGGACCCGAGCGACGCAACACGGCCTTGATGCGCGCGACCAGCTCGCGCGGGCTGAAGGGCTTGCACAGGTAATCGTCGGCGCCGGTTTCCAGACCGAGCAGCCGGTCGATCTCCTGCACCTGTGCGGTGACCATGATGATCGGCACCGCGGAAAACCCGCGCACCGTCCTGCACAGCGACAGACCGTCGAGGCCCGGCAGCATGAGGTCCAGCACGATCAGGTCGGGCACGTGATGCCGGATACTGGCCAGTGCGACGCTGCCATCGCCGATCACCTGCGCCTGGTAGCCGGCCGCGCTGACGTAGTCGGCCACGATCGCGGCAAGTTCGCTTTCGTCTTCGACGATGAGGATGGTGGCGCTCATTAACCTTCCAGCGGCAGCACGATGATGACGCGCAGGCCGCCGAGCGCGGAGGCGGCGAAGCTCAGGCGGCCGTCGTGCGCTTCGACGATGTGTCGGCTCAATGCAAGGCCCAGGCCGGTGCCGCCGAACTGCCGGTTGCGCGATGGCTCGACGCGGAAGAAGCGCTCACCCAGATGCTCGACAAGGCTGGCTGGAACGGCGGGTGCCGAGTCGTCGATGGTGATGCGCAACTCGTGTTCGAACCGCTCACCACCGACTTCGATGCGCCCACCCGCGTCGGTGTAGCGCACGCTGTTTTCGAACAGGTTGACGAGCACCTGGCGCAGCCGCGTCGCATCCGCGAGCACCGTGGACGACGACGGCGCGGCGCCGACGGACGCGGTGAGCCCGGCCGCCCGAAATTTTTCGCCGAAGCTCGCGAACACGTCCGTCACCGCGGCCCAAGCATCCACCATCGCCTTGTCGTACTGGAGCTGGCCCTGATCGGCGCGCGCCAGTTCATGCAGGTCATCGACCAGCGCGGTCAGCGACAGCACCTGCTGCAACATCAGCGCGACGGTCTCGGGCGTGGCGACGCGGATGCCGTCCTGCAGCGCCTCCAGCTGTGCGCGCAGCACCGATAGCGGCGTGCGCAGTTCGTGCGAGGTGTCGGCGACCCATTGCTGGCGCCAGCGTTCGGTGTCCTTCAACCTGGCGGCGACCCGGTTGAACGTGGCTGCCAGCTCGCCCAGTTCGTCGCTGCGCCGGGTTGGCAGCTGCACGTCGAAATGCCCCTGCCCCAGCCGACGCGTGCCGTCGACCAGTTGCCGGATCGGCTTGCGAAAATGCGCTGCCAGCAAGGCGGCAGCAAGCGCGCTCAGCAACACGCCGATGGCGGCAATGAGCAGCAGGTTTTTCTGTTGCTCCAGCAGAAACGCGATGGCCAGGTCGTCGTCCGGGTTCTGCGATCTGGCCACGACGAGATAGCCCACCTCGACGCCGTCGACGACGATCGATCGCTGCACGGTATCGATCGAGGCGATCGCCACCAGTGCCGGACTCGCGATGACCCCGGCGAGATGGCGTCGGCGAACGTCCAGCAAACCGATGCGGTAGTCGAGGTTGGGGGATGCCCGGTCACGGGCAACCGATGTGCCATCCGCTTCGGCGGCCATCGCGCGGTCGAGGAACCAGCGTCGGCGCTGATCGGGGCTGGCCGGCAGAAACGACCAGTCGCCGTGCTTCCGATAGCGGGCGGACAGCTGCTCCACCAGCCCACTGACCTCCTGCATATCGGTCGAGGGACGTGGCGCGCGGTTCGACAATTTCCAGCGCACCAGCTCCACGCCGATTCCTGCCACCACGAGGAAGGCCAGCAGTACCGCGAAGAACAGCCGTTTGCCGATCGACACTTTCACCGCTTGATCCCCGAGACCGTCGGCGCACGCTAGGGGAGAACGCGGATGGAGGCAAGGTGCCCGGTTGCGCCCGGGTTTCCGGCAAGGAAAAGCCCGCCGGTGGGCGGGCTTTTCTCGGCAAGCTGCGGCGCAGCTTAGCCCAGCAACACCCGGTTCATCCGCTGCACGAAGGCCGCCGGGTCGGGCAGCTGGGCGCCGGCGGAAATCTCCGCCTGCTCCAGCAGCAGGGTGGCCAGATCACGGGCCTTGGCTTCGTCGGCTTCCGTCTCGACGCGCTTGACCAGTGCGTGCTGCGGGTTGATCTCCAGGGTGGGCTTGGACTCCGGCATGTCCTGGCCGGCTTCGCGCAGCAGGCGGGCCAGGTGCGGGGCCATTTCGTAATCGGAAAGCGCCAGGCAGGACGGCGAATCGGTGAGGCGCGCCGACACCTTCACTTCGCCGACGCGGTCGCCGAGCAGCTCCTTGAGCTTCTTCAGCAGCGGCTCGGCTTCCTTCGTGGCCTCTTCCTGCTTCTTCTTGTCGGCCTCGTCCAGCGGCACGTCGCCCTTGGCCACGCTCTTGAGCTTCTTGCCTTCGTACTCGCTCAGGCTGCCGATCATCCACTCGTCGATACGGTCGGACATCAGCAGCACTTCGATGCCCTTGGCCTTGAACGCTTCCAGCTGCGGGCTGCCGAAGGCGGCGGCGTAGCTGTCGGCAGTGATGTACCAGATCGCGTCCTGACCCACGGCCATGCGGCCGATGTAGTCGTCCAGCGAAACGTTCTGCGCGGTGCCTTCGCCCTTGGTGCTGGCGAAGCGCAGCAGCTTGGCGATGCGCTCGCGGTTGTTGGCGTCTTCGCTGATGCCTTCCTTGAGCGTATTGCCGAAGGCCTTGTAGAAGGTCTGGAATTTTTCCGGTTCGTCACGGGCCAGCTTTTCGATCAGGTCGAGCACGCGCTTGACGCAGGCGGCCTTGATGCGGTCGAGCTGGCGGTTGTGCTGCAGGATTTCACGGCTGACGTTGAGCGGCAGGTCGTCGGCGTCGACCACGCCGCGCACGAAGCGCAGGTAGTTCGGCAGCAGTTCCTCGGCGGCGTCCATGATGAAGACGCGCTTGATGTAGAGCTTGAGCCCCTTGCGCTCGTCGCGGCCGCCCATCATCAGGTCGAACGGCGGCTGCGACGGCAGGTACAGCAAGGTGGTGAAGCTCTGGCTGCCCTCGACGCGGTTGTGGGTCCACGCCAGCGCGTCGTTGAAATCGTGGCCGAGCGACTTGTAGAAGCTCTGGTAGTCCTCGTCGCTGATCTCGGATTTCGGCTTGGTCCACAGCGCCGAGGCGGCGTTGATGGTTTCGAATTCGTCGGTGGGCTTGTCGTCCTTCTCCTTGGGCATGCGGATCGGGAAGGCGACGTGGTCGGAGTAGCGGGTGATCAGCGAGCGCAGCTGCCAGCGCTTGAGGAATTCGTCCTCGTCGGCCTTCAAGTGCAGGATGACGGACGTGCCGCGATCGGCCTGCTCGACCTGTTCCAGCGAATACTCGCCCTTGCCGTCGCTCTCCCACTTCACGCCCTCGCCTGCCGGCGCGTCGGCGCGGCGGGTGATCACGGTGACCTTGTCGGCCACCACGAAGGCGGAATAGAAGCCCACGCCGAACTGGCCGATCAGCCGCGCGTCGGCCTTCTGCTCGCCGCTCATCGCTTCCAGGAAGCGGCGCGTGCCGGAGCTGGCGATGGTGCCGATGTTGGCGACGACTTCATCGCGGGTCATGCCGATGCCGTTGTCGCGCACGGTGACGGTGCGCGCATCCGGGTCCCAGCTCACGTCGATGTGCAGTTCGCTGTCGCCAGCCGAGAGCGCAGGGTTGGCGATCGACTCGAAGCGCAGCTTGTCGCAGGCGTCGGAGGCGTTGGAGATCAGCTCGCGCAGGAAGATTTCCTTGTGCGAGTACAGCGAATGCGTGACCAGGTGCAGGACTTGGGCGACTTCGGCTTCGAACTTGCGGGTTTCGGCGGGTGCGTTCATGCGTGGATGTTCCAGAGTTGCGTTGACGAAATGATTCCTCCCCCTGCTAGCAGGGGGAGGTTGGGAGGGGGTTCGCTTTTGACCTTGGCTTCCAAAGACAAGCTCAAGAGCACCCCCCCCCCCCCCCCCCCCCC
>NZ_LMHR01000064.1:0-63230 GCF_001428465.1 Rhodanobacter sp. Root179
TGGGCCACGTTTCTCTGGCCACTCAGAGAAAGGTGGCTCGGCTGCCGTAGGCAGACGAAAGCTCTGGCTCCTGATGCTTTCCGCTCCAAAGGTCTTTCAGCAAGCGCCAGAAACCCCTACGGCGTGCCCGCGAACGCGGCGCGCAGCCAGTCGTGCATCAGGCGGTAGCTGCGGGTGGCGGCACGTTCGTCGTAGCGGCAACCGGGCGAGTTCTCGCCCACCTCGGTGAAGCAGTGCACGGCGTGGCCGATCACCACGAATTGCCAGTCGGCCGGGCTCATGCGCATTTCGTCCATGAACTTGTCCGCGTCCGGCATGGTGCCCTTGTCGTCGGCGCCGTTCATCGCCAGCACGCGGGCCTTGATGTTCTTCGCCAGCGCCGGGTTGTCGGTGTCCAGCCCACCGTGGAACGACACCACCGCGGCGACATCGGCACCGCTGCGGGCCAGGTCGAGCACGGCCGAACCGCCGAAGCAGAAACCGATCGCACCCAGCTTCTTCAGGTCGATCGGCGCGCTCGCCGCCTGCGCCTTCAACTGGTCCAGCGCCACATTGATCCGCTTGCGCATCAGCGCGCGGTCGCCGTACAGCGGCTTCACCGCGGCCTGCGCCTGCGCCGCATTGCCCACCTGGGGGCGCACGCTGGCGCCGTACATGTCGGTGAGCAGGATCACGTAGTCCCTGCCGGCGATCATTTCGGCCTTCTTTACGGCCACATCGTTGATGCCGTACCAGTTCGGCACCATCACCAGGCCTGGCCGCTGCGCCGTCGACGCATCGTCGTACACCAGCACGCTGTGGAAGCGGGTGCCGTCCTGGGTCCATTCGACCGGACGGTGCACCATCTTCGCCTGCAGGGCGAAGCTCGAACCGGCAAGCACCAGCAGGCAGCAGAGTCGGGAGATGCGCATGATGATTCTCCGTGGGTTGATTGGCGCGGGTTGATTGACGCGGGTTGATTGACGCGGATTGATTGACCCCTCCCCTGCGAGCAGAGGGAGGAGCAAAGGTTTCAATACCCGGCAGCGTGTTCCGAAAGTCGCCGCTTCAACGGCGCAAGGCGATCCAGCACACGCACGCCGAGTCCTCGCGCGGCCACCAGCGCCGGCGATTGCCACGCATAGACCCGCGCCAGTGCGTCGAAGCCCAGCGCGTCCAGCGTGTCGGCGCTGCGCCGGCGGCGTGCGTAGCGGCGCAACACGTGAACCGCGCCGATATCGCGACCGGCGGCGCGGGCGTCGACCAGCACGTCGCGCAATTCGGCCACGTCGCGCAGGCCCAGGTTCACGCCCTGCCCGGCCAGCGGATGCACCGTGTGCGCCGCATCGCCGAGCAGCACGAGGCGCTCGGCCTGGTAGCGTTCGGCCAGCTGCAGTTTCAGCGGGAATCCGGCGCGCGGCGTGCTCGCGATGATCCGGCCCAGCCGGAAGTCGCTGGCCACGCCCAGTTCATCGAGGAACGCGGGCTCGTCCAGCGCCAGCACCCTCCGGGCCTCGGCTTCCGGCAGCGACCACACGATCGAGCTGCGACCGTCGGCCAACGGCAACAGGGCCAGCGGGCCGCCGGGCAGGAAACGCTGCCACGCGGTGGCCTGGTGCGGTCGTTCGGTCGTCACGTGCGCCACCACCGCGCGCTGCGCGTAATCGCGGCCACGGGTGCCGATGCCGGCGAGCCGGCGCAGCGGCGAAGCAGCGCCATCGGCGGCCACGAGCAGGGCCGCCGACAGGGTTTCCCCACCGGCCAACTCCAGTTGGATGCGATCCTCGCGCGCCTCGAACGCCGTCACCTCGGCGGGGCACATCACGCGTACGCCGGCCGACTGCAGGGCCTGCCACAGCGTCCACTGCACCAGCGAGTTCTCGACGATATGGCCGAGCAGGTCGCGTCCTTCGCTGGCGGCGTCGAAGTCGATCGTCGCACCGCTTTCGGCGTCCCAGACGTGCATGTGGACATACGGCGCCGCGCGCGCTTCGCGAATGGACGTCCAGACGTCCAGATCATCCAGCAGGGCCACCGAGGACGGCGCCAGCCCGACCACGCGCAGGTCCACCTCGGCCTGCGCATCCCACGCCGCCGGCGCGCGCGCCTCCAGCAGGGCCGTGTTAAAGCCTGCGCGGGCCAGCGCCAGTGCGGTGGCGGCACCGGCCATGCCGCCGCCGACCACCGCCACGTCCAGCGCGGGTGGACGACGCCGGGGCGCCAGTTCCTGGACGGATGCATTCATGGCAGGCGCTCCAGCACCGCCCGTGGCGGTTCACCGCGAAAACCCATGCCGCGCCGCGCCAGCGCCCGTTGCAACGGCGGCAGTCGGTCGCAGGCCAGCAGCGCCAGCGAGCGCAACGGCGCCAGCAGCGGTTGCTCCAGGCAGGCGAGCCGGACCAGGCCGTGGCTCATCGCCATGGTGCCCTTGCGATCCGGTGCGCGGCGCGCCGCGTAGGCCGCAAGCAGGGCGGGATCGCCCGGATCGGTCGCCGCCGTCACCAGCTCGGCCAGGGTCAACGCGTCGCGCAAGCCCAGGTTGAAACCTTGCGCGCCGATCGGATGCACGGTCTGCGCGGCGTTGCCGACCAGCACCGCATGCGGCGCGACGAGCTGCGTGGCGGCCACGCGATGGATCGCGTAAGGATGGCGCTTGCCCGGCCGCGTCAGGCGACCCAGCCGCCAGCCGAAGCGACGCTGGGCCAGGTCGAGGAAGCCGGCATCGTCCAGCGCGGCCACCGCGTCGGCTTCGTCCGCCGAAACGGTGAGCACCAATCCGCAGCGGCGCTCGGCCAGCGGCAGCATGGCGATCGGGCCGTCGTCGGAAAAACGCTCGAAGGCGCGGTTCGCGTGCTCGCGTTCGGGCGTGACCGTGCACACGAACAGGCTTTGCCGGTAATCGTGATGCTCGGCCTCGATGCCGAGCCGGGCGCGCACGAACGAGTGCGTGCCGTCGGCGCCGACCAGCAGCGGCGTGTCGATGCTGCGCGGGCCGTCCGCCATGTCGATGTGGGCGCGCCAGCCATCGGCCAACGGCTCCAGCGCGGACAGCGTCGCGGGAGCGAGCCGGGTCAGCCGGGTGCATTCGTCGAGCCGTCGCAGCAGGGCCAGGCCCAGCTCGCGTGCCGGCAGGGTCCAGCCCAGCGCATCGACGCCTTGCTTGTCGGCGTCGATGCGGGCGCTGCCGAACTCGCCGGCGCGACTGACCCGGATGTGCCGGATCGGCGTGGCGCGGGCGGCGGCGTGACGCCAGACGCCGATCGCGTCAAGCCCGTTGACGGTAGCCCTGGCCAGCGCGAGGTTGCGTTCGTCGTAGCTGGGCTGCGCGTCGGCGCGCGGCGCCGCCGTCTCGACCAGGGTGGCGGCGATGCCGGCCGCATCCAGCGCGATCGCCAGGCTGGCGCCGACCAGGCCGCCGCCGATGATCAGCACGCCGGTTTCGCTGCCGGGGGAAATTTCGGAGACGTCCATTCGTCGATGATACCCGCAGGTGCTGTCTGCGGCGCAGCACGTTCGGCTAGACTAGCGGTCTGTCCAGTCGCCTACACGGAGTCCCCCATGGCCAAGACGCAGAACCAACGCATCGGCATCTTCCTGCTGCTGGCCCTGGTGATGGTGGCTACCCGCCTGCATCATTTCGGCGCGCTGCCCGACGCCTCGTGGGGCGTCTTCTTCCTGGCCGGTTTCTGGCTGCGCGGCTCCGCCCGCTGGGCCTTCCCGCTGCTGATCGCCACCGCGGTACTGGTCGACTTTTTCGCGATCACCAGCAGCGGGCTCGATTTCTGGAGCCACTACTGCGTATCGCCGGCGTACTGGTTCATGCCGGTGTATTTCGCCGCGCTGTGGATGGGCGGCAGCTGGCTGGCCCGCCACCAGTCCGGCCTGAGCCTGACCACGCTCGGCCTGGCCGCGGTGTCGCTGCTCGTCAGCGAAACGCTGTGCTACCTGATTTCGAACGGCAGCTTCTATTGGCTCAGCCACAGCGTGCCGCTGCCGCGCAGCTTCGGCAGCTGGTTCGCCAACCTGGGCGACTGGGACCTGCCGTTCCTGGCCACCACCGCCTTGTATGTCGGCATCGGTGCCGTGCTGCACGTGGGCGTGACGCTGCTGGCGCGCACGCTGCGCCAGTCGGACCGGACCGGCCTGAGCCACTGATCTCCCCCGCATGGGCAACCGTCTTTCGAAGATCTACACCCGCACCGGCGATGACGGCTCCACCGGCCTCGGCGACGGTTCGCGGGTCGGCAAGGATTCGCAGCGGGTCACCGCCTACGGCACGGTGGACGAACTCAACAGCACGATCGGCATGCTGCTGGCCGCCGAAGGCGTCACCGACGAGGTGCGCGAGGCGCTGACCCAGGTGCAGCACGACCTGTTCGATCTGGGCGGCGAGTTGTGCATTCCCGGCATGGCGATGGTCGAGGACAGCGACATCAGCCGGCTGGAGTCGATCCTGGATGAACTCAACGAACCGCTGCCGCCGCTGAAGGAATTCATCCTGCCCGGCGGCGGCATGGCCGCGGCCTGCGGCCATCTGGCGCGCACGGTGTGCCGCCGCGCCGAGCGCGAGGTGATCGCGCTGGCCCGGGTGGAAGAGGTCCGCAGCCAGCCGCAGCGCTACCTGAACCGGCTGTCCGACCTGCTGTTCGTGATCTCGCGCGTGCTGGCGCGTGCCAGCGGCCACGGCGAAGTGCTGTGGCAGCACGAGCGTCGGCGCAAGCCCAAGCCGTCCGCCTGAATCGCCGCATGCTGCGGCTGTACACGCACCCCGCCTGCCTGCAGCACGACCCCGGCCCGGGCCACGTCGAGCGGCCGTCGCGGCTGCGCGCGGTGTTGCAGGCGCTGGACCATGACCGCTTCGCCGCGCTCGATCGCATCGAGGCGCCGCCGGTCACCCGTGAACAACTGCTGCGCGTGCATGGTGCCGCCCACGTCGCGGAAATCCTGGCCGGCCCGCCGCCCGGCGAAATGCTGGCGCTGGACCAGGACACGGTGATGGGCGCCGGCTCTACCGAGGCCGCGTTGCGTGCGGCCGGCGCGGTGGTGGCGGCGGTCGACGCGGTGCTGGGCGGCACGACCCGGCGCGCGTTCTGCGCGGTGCGTCCGCCGGGCCACCATGCCACCGCCGACCGCTCGATGGGCTTCTGCCTGTTCAACAACATCGCGGTGGGCGCCGCCCACGCGCTGGCCGCGCACAAGCTGAAACGGGTGGCGATCGCCGATTTCGACGTGCACCACGGCAACGGCAGCCAGGACATCTTCGAGCGCGAGCCGCGCGTGCTGTTCGCCTCCAGCCACCAGTCGCCGCTGTATCCGGACAGTGGTTACGAGGACGAGCGCGGCGTCGGCAACATCGTCAACGGCACGCTTTCGCCCGGCGCTGGCTCGCATGAATTCCGCGAACTGTGGGACGGCGTGCTGCTGCCACGACTGCATGCGTTCAAGCCGCAGCTGGTGCTGATCTCGGCCGGCTTCGACGCCCATCGCAACGATCCGCTGGCCGACATCCGGCTGGGCAGCGAGGACTATGCCTGGATCACCGAGCGACTGGTCGCGCTGGCCGATACGCACGCCGGCGGCCGACTGGTTTCCTCGCTGGAAGGCGGCTATGACCTGGCGGCGCTGGCTGCCAGCAGCAGCGCACACGTCGCCGCGCTGATGGATTGAAAGCCTCCGCCATCCCCATGGCTGGCCTTCACACGCTGAATCCCGGCCGCTTCCGGCAACGCCAGCATCTGCCGCCGAGGGGGGCTTTCTGTTAGCTTAACGAGCCTTCGAAGCCGGCAGATTTCCCGTGACGCGCAAGCTACCTCCACGCCGCCTGTTGGCGGTTGCCGCCGCACTCGCCCTGATCGGCGGTCAGGCCGACGCCAGCAGCGGCCAGAGCCCGGCCACCAGCGATGCATCCGGAGCGGCCGATCTGGCCTGCCCGCTGGGCTCGTTCCACTGCGCCCCGCGGCCACTCAACTACGCGATGTGCCGCCCGAATGCCCTGCTGGAGTTCTACGACCCCAGCCTGATGCGGGACAGCAGCCTGCGCGACACCAGCCCGACCCAGGTGCAGGCACGGCACGTGGACAGCTCCAACCAGTCGGTCTACCACCTGAGCGGCGACGTGCGGCTGGAGCGCGCCGACCAGTTGTTGCGCGCCGACCGCATCGACTACAACAACGGCAGCACCGACTACGACGCGAGCGGCAACGTACGCTATCAGGACGCGGGGCAGCTGCTGGCCGCCTCGCACATGCGCGGCAACACCGAGGCCAGCCACGGCGTCGCCAACGATGTGCGCTACCAGATGCTCGACGCGCGCGGCAACGGCACCGCCAGCCAGGGCCAGATGCTGGACGCGCAGCACACGCGCTATTCGCAGGCCACCTATTCCACCTGCGACGTGGGTCATCACGTGTGGGAATTCCGCGCCAAGTCGATCACCATCGACAAGGTCAATGGCGTCGGCGTGGCGCGCAACGCCACCATGCGCGTGGGCAAGGTGCCGTTCCTGTATCTGCCGTATTTCAGCTTTCCGATCGATGACCGGCGCAAGAGCGGCTTCCTGTATCCGACCATCGGCCACAGCGGACGCTCCGGCTACGAAATCAGCACGCCGTACTACCTCAACCTGGCGCCGAACTACGACGCCACGCTCGACCCGCGCTACTACAGCGCGCGGGGCGCGATGTTGGGCGGCGAGTTCCGCTACCTGGTGCCCGGCAGCACCGGCCGGCTCAACGCGCAGTATGTGCCCAGGGATCACGGCGAGAGCGACGGGCTGGCCGACACCCGGGGTGATTCGCGCTATCTGGTGCAGTTCTCCGATCGCACGCAATTGTGGAAGGGCTGGCAGTTCGTCAGCTCGTACAACCACGCCTCGGACGCCAGCTACCTGTACGACTTCGGCGACAGCCTGAGTCACAGCGCGATCTATACACTGTCCTCCAACGCCGCCCTGGTGGGTTCCGGCAAGTGGTGGGACGCCTCGGTCGGCGGCACGATCTACCAGAACGTCAATCCGTTCATCACCGACCGTGGCCTGCCGTACCGGCAACTACCCTACGCCCGTTTCAGCATGGACGTGCCGCTGTCGCGCTGGCTGGAGCTCGGCCTGGACAGCGAGGCAGTCGCCTTCCGCAAGACCGGTTATGTCGAGGGCCAGCGCGAGGATCTCTATCCCTATCTCGCTGCCGACTTCGGCAGCTCGGCCTGGTTCGTGCGGCCGAAGGTGGCCTGGCGCTACACCGCCTACCAGCTCGACGGCGATTACCAGGATTACGGTTATGCCGGCCTGCTGGGCAGCGGCGTCGGCACGCCGTTCACCGACAAGTCGCCGAGCCGCTCGCTGCCGGTGGTCAGTCTGGACTCGGGGCTGGTGTTCGATCGGGCTGCCTCGCTGTTCGGCAACAGCTATACGCAGACCCTGGAGCCGCGGCTGTACTACCTGTACGTGCCGTATCGCAACCAGGACAACCTGCCGCTGTTCAACACCAACGCGATGACGTTCGACTACTGGCAGCTGTTCTCGCCGAACCGCTTCTCCGGTGCCGACCGGCAGATGGATGCGAACAACCTCACCGCGGCCCTCACCACGCGCCTGCTCGACGAGGGCGGCGTGGAGCGGCTGTCCGCCAGTCTTGGCCAGATCCACTACTTCAGCCCGCAACGGGTACAGCTGCCGAATGGCCAGAACAGCGTGGTGCCCCCCACCGACTGGACCCGCTCGGACTACGTGGCCCAGCTCGACATCCGCCTGAATGACCGCTGGCGCCTCGCCAGCTCGTACCAGTGGAGCCCGAACAGCCGGCTCACCGACATGGGGGTGCTGGAACTGCAGCGCCGGATCGGCACGGACGGCATCTTCAACTTCTCCTACCGCTACCGTCGCGGGCTGCTGGAACAATACAACGCCTCCGTGGTCTACCCGGTGTCCGAGCGCTGGCGGCTGGTGGGCGCGTGGACGTATTCGGTGAAGGATCGCCAGAGCATCGACGCGCTGGCCGGCGTGGAATACGACAGCTGCTGCGTGTCGCTGCGCCTGGTCGGGCGCAGCTACGTCAACCAGGCGTATTACGGTTTTGGCCCGATCGCGACGGCCGGTAGGCTCGATCGGCGGGACAACGCGGTGATGTTCGAAGTGGTGTTCAAGGGCCTGGGTTCCACCGGTGGCCAGATCGACCCCCTGCTGCGCCGTGATATTCTCGGCTATCAATAAACACAATCGCTGCGGCGACCAGGCTTTCCACTGATGAAGCAAACCTTCGCATCCCTCCTGCTCGCGCTTGCGATCATCCTGCCCGCTCACGCCCAGTTGCTGACCCCGGCAGCCCCGGCCAGCGAGCCGCTGGACCGGATCGTGGCCGTCGTCAACGACGACGTGATCCTGCAGAGCCAGCTGAACGACGCCGTGCTCTCGGTGCAGCAGCAGTATGCCGGCCACACCGAGCAACTGCCGCCGATGAACGTGCTGCAGCAGCAGGTGCTCAACCGGCTGGTGCTGATGCGGCTGCAGATCCAGAAAGCACAGGATCAGGGCATTCGCGTGTCCGACGCCGACATCGACCAGGCCATTCAGGGCGTGGCGCAGCAGAACAATCTCAGCATCGACCAGTTGCGTACCGAGGTCGAACGCAGCGGCAGCAGCTTCGCGGCCTTCCGCGAGCAGATCGGCGACCAGATCACCGTGCAGCGACTGCACCAGAACGTGGTGCAGGACGCGGTCACGATCAGCGACAGCGAGATCGACAACCTGCTCAGCAGCCCGACCTACAAGTCCGGCGAAGTGCACTTGGCGCATATCCAGATCAGCATTCCGGCCGGCGGTGACGCCGCGGCCATCCAGGCCAGCCAGGCCAAGGCCGGGGCGGCACTGGCCGCGATCAAGGGCGGCATGGATTTCAACGCGGCAGCGATCCGTTATTCCGACGCATCGGACGCGCTGGAGGGCGGCGACCTTGGCTGGCGCCGACTGGACGAGATCCCGCCCGCGTTTGCCGATTCCATCGCCACGATGAAGCCGGGTGACGTCAGTCCCGCCCTGCGCGGCCCGACCGGCTTCCACATCCTCAAGCTCGTTGGTCAGCGCGACAGCAGCCGCAAGATGGTCACCGAACTGCATGCCCGGCAGATCCTGATCCGCCCCAGCGAGCTGGTGACGCCGGAGCAGGCCGAGCAGAAGGCCCGCGACCTGTACCAGCGCATCGTCGACAAGCACGAGGACTTCGCCACCCTGGCGAAGGAATACTCGAAGGACGATACGTCGGCCAACGTCGGCGGCGACATGGGCTGGTTCCCCAAGGAGGCCTGGGGCAAGACCATCGCCAACCAGCTGGACCAGTTGAAAGACAACGAGGTGTCCAAGCCGTTCCAGAGCCAGGCCGGCTGGCACATCCTGCAGAAACTGGGGGAGCGCCAAAGCGACCAGACCGTACAGCTCGCCCGCGACCAGGCACGCCAGGCGATCGGTACCCGCAAGTCCGAGCAGACATACGAAGACTATCTGCGTGACCTGCGTTCCAACGCCTACATCAACGTGCTGGTACCCGAGCTGCGCAGCGCGGACGACCAGTCCGCCAAGTCGCCGTAAGCGCAGTTGGACGCCGTGCCGTTGCCCCGGCTCGCGGTCACCGCCGGAGAGCCGGCAGGCATCGGCCCCGAACTGCTGATCCGGCTGGCCGCCACGTCCCTGCCGGCCAACCTCGTCGCCATCACCGACAGCAGCCTGCTGCGGCGTGCGGCCTTGCGCTGCGCGGTCCCGATCACGCTGATCGATGACGATGGTTCGGACGCCACCGAACGCCAGCCCGGCACATTGCGCGTGCGGCATGTGCCGCTGGCGGTCGACGAAGTGCCGGGTCGACCCGATCCACGCAACGCCCGCCACGTGCTGGACACGCTTGGCGAAGCGGCAGACGGCTGCATGGCGGGGCGCTATGCCGCCGTGGTCACCGCGCCGCTGCAGAAGGCCTCGATCAACGACGCCGGCATCCGCTTCAGCGGACACACCGAGTTCTTTGCCGAGCGCGCCCATGCCGACGTGGTGATGATGCTGGCCAGCCCGGAACTGCGGGTGGCGCTGGCAACCACCCATCTGCCGCTGGCGGCCGTGCCTGCCGCGATCACGCCGGCCACGCTCACCCGCACGCTGCGCATCGTGCATGCGGAGCTGCAGACGAAATTCGGCCTGGCCTCGCCGCGCATCGCCGTGCTCGGCCTCAACCCGCATGCGGGCGAAGCCGGCCACCTCGGCCACGAGGAGATCGACACGCTGATCCCCGTGATCGAGGCCTTGCGCCGCGAAGGCATGCAGCTGATCGGGCCGCTGCCGGCCGACACCGCGTTCGTGCAGGCGCAACGCCAGGGCTATGACGCGGTGCTGGCGATGTATCACGACCAGGCGCTGCCGGTGCTGAAAAGCGAAGCGTTCGACCGCACCGTCAACCTCACCCTCGGCCTGCCGTTCATCCGCACCTCGGTCGACCACGGCACCGCGCTGGATCTGGCCGGCAGCGGCAGGGCCGACCCATCCAGCCTGATCGCCGCGGCGAAGATGGCGATGGAACTGGTGGCACGCAGCGTCGCTCGTCCCTCCGCTTCCCCGTGGGGCGAAGCGCGCGGTGAAGGGCCACTTTCCCCGGAAGCATCCGCCTGATGAACGCGCGCCCCAAGAAAAGCTTCGGCCAGCACTTCCTGCACGACGGTCGCTACATCGATCGCATCGTCAGCGCGATCAAACCGCGCACCGAGGATTTCGTGGTCGAGATCGGGCCGGGCGAGGGAGCGCTGACCCTGCCGTTGCTCGCCGCTGCCCGCAGGCTTACCGCGATCGAACTGGACACCGACCTGATCCCCGGCCTGCAGGCCCGCGCCGCCAGCGCGGGTGAATTGCACATCGTCCATGCCGACGTGCTCAAGGTGGACTTCACCGCGATGGCGCACAGCCACGGCGTCTCCCGTCTGCGCATCGCTGGCAACCTGCCCTACTACATCTCCAGTCCGATCCTGTTCCACTGCGTCGAACATGCCGCCGCCATCCAGGACATGCACTTCATGCTGCAAAAGGAAGTGGTCGACCGCATGGCGGCCGAGCCCGGCAGCAAGACGTATGGACGGCTGTCGGTGATGCTGCAGCTGGCGTGCCGCGTGGAGCCGTTGTTCGAGGTACCGCCGGAAGCGTTCCGGCCGCCACCGAAGGTGGACTCGGCGGTGGTACGCCTGCTGCCGCTGCCTGCGGAAGAACTGCACGACGCGCGACCCGAACACGTCTACAGCGTGGTCAAGGCGGCGTTCGGACAACGCCGCAAGACCTTGTCCAATGCCCTGGCACAGTTGCTCGATGCCGATGCGATCCGCCGCGCCGACGTCGATCCGCGCGCCCGCGCCGAGACGCTGGCGCCGGCGGATTTCGTGCGACTGGCCAAGGTCTACGGCGATCGCTGATCGACTCACCCGAGGCAACGCCACCCAATCACGGCGGCAGGCCGTACAATCGCGGCATGACTGAAAAACCTTCCTACACGATCGACGTGCAGGTCCAGACCCGCTTTGTTCCGGACCAGTCCAAGCCGGGTGACAATCGCTACGTTTTCGCCTACACCATCACCCTGCGCAATGCCGGCGCGATGCCGGCACGCCTGCTCGCCAGACGCTGGATGATCACCGACGCCAACGGCAAGGTCGAGGAAGTCAGCGGCGAAGGCGTGGTCGGCGAACAGCCGTGGATGCGCCCGGGCGACGATTTCGAATACACCTCCGGCGCGGTGCTGGAAACGCCGGTGGGCACCATGGGCGGCAGCTACCAGATGCTTGCCGACGACGGCACGGAATTCGAGGCGCCGATCCCGACTTTCACCCTGTCCATTCCGCGTACGCTGCATTGATGGTCAAGGACTGACATGGCGACGTACGCAATCGGCGACGTGCAGGGTTGCTATCCCGAATTGCAACGCCTGCTGGAAAAGTTGCGCTTCGATCCGGCGCAGGATCAGCTGTGGTTCTGCGGCGACCTGGTCAACCGCGGCGGGCAGTCACTGGACACGCTGCGGCTGATTCACGGCCTGCGCGAGTCCAGCATCATCACCCTGGGCAACCACGACCTCAGCCTGCTGGCGATCTCGCAGCGCCGCCCGGACGCGCAGGCGCGGGTCAATCCCGAGTTGCGCGAAGTGCTGTTCGCCGACGACGCGCCCGTGCTGTTCGAATGGCTGCGTTCGCAGAAACTGGTGCACCACGACGAGCGGCTCAACTGGACCATGGTGCATGCCGGGCTGGCCCCGATGTGGACCTTGCGCCAGGCATTGCGGGCCGCCCAGGACGTGGAGCGCGAACTGTCCAGCCCGCGTCACCCGCGCCTGCTGCGCAACCTGTTCGGCAATCGGCCGGCGGTGTGGTCGGCGCGCCTGCAGGGACTGGATCGCCAGCGCGCCACCATCAACACCACCACCCGGATGCGCTACTGCGACGTCAACGGCCGCATCGACTTCGATGCCAAGGGCGTTCCCGGCACGCAGAAGCCGGGCCTGTATCCTTGGTTCTCGGTGCCCGGCATGCGCAAGCGCGATACCCGCATCGTCTGCGGTCACTGGTCGGCACTGGGTCGCTTCGCCGGACTGGGCGTGCACGCGATCGACACCGGCTGCGTCTGGGGTGGACAACTCACCGCGCTGCAGCTGGACGGCGACGAACCCCGCTACGTCACGGTCGACGCGGAACCGCACCGGAAACGGCCGCCCGGCGGCGAAGACTGATTCGCGTCCGCCTCCAGCCAAGAAAAAACCCCGCCGCGGCGGGGTTTTTCATGGGGACTGTCGCGACAACTCAGGCGAGCTGGCCGTGGCAGTGCTTGTATTTCTTGCCCGAGCCACAGGGGCAGGGTTCGTTGCGACCGACCTTGGGGCCATCCGCCTGCGGCGCCATGCGGATTCCGGCACCGACGGCGGAATCGTCAGCAGAGTCGCCGCCGAATGCACCGGCCGGCGGCGCGCCGCCGCCCGTGGCCAGCATCTGCTGCTGCAGGCGGTCAGCCAGACGCTGCTGCTCGGCCTCCATCGCCGCCACTTCCTCTTCGCTGCGGATACGGATGCGCGCCAGCATCTGGATCACTTCGCCCTTGATCCGTTCGAGCATGCCGGAGAACAGCTTGAACGACTCGCGCTTGAACGCCTGCTTCGGGTCCTGCTGCGCGTAGCCGACCAGATAGATGCCCTGGCGCAGGTAATCCATGCTGGCCAGGTGATCCTTCCAGGCGTTGTCCACCACGGTCAGCATGATGTGCTTCTCGAGCTGGCGCATGGTTTCGGCACCGATCTGCGCTTCCTTGGCCTGGAACAGCTCGTTCACCGCGCCACGGACGTGCTCGAGGATCATCTTCGCGTCGACCTCGTGCTGCTGCTCGATCCACGACTTCAGGTCGAGCGACAGGCCCAGTTCGCTTTCCAGCTCGCGATCCAGCCCGGCCAGGTCCCACTGGTCGTCGATGCTCTCGTCCGGCACGTAGGCACGCACCATCGACTGCACCACGTCCTCGCGGATGTCGGCGACGGTCGCCTGCACTTCCTCGCCATCCAGCAACTCGTCGCGCTGGCGGTAGATCACCTTGCGCTGGTCGTTGGCGACGTCGTCGAATTCCAGCAGGTGCTTGCGGATGTCGAAGTTGTGCTGCTCGACCTTGCGCTGCGCCTTCTCGATCTGCCGGCTGATCATGCGATCTTCCAGCGCGTCGTCGTCCTTCATGCCGAAGCGCTTCATCCAGCGCACCAGGCCTTCGCCGCCGAAGATGCGCAGCAGGTTGTCTTCCAGCGACAGGTAGAAGCGCGAGGAACCCGGGTCGCCCTGGCGGCCGGAACGGCCACGCAGCTGGTTGTCGATGCGCCGCGATTCGTGGCGTTCGGTGCCGATGATGTGCAGGCCGCCGGCGGCGAGCACCTGCTCGTGCAGCTTCTTCCATTCGGCTTTGACGCGGGCGCGATCGACTTCGCTGGCGCCTTCCGGCAAGCCCGCCAGCGCAGCCTCGAGGCTGCCGCCGAGCACGATGTCGGTACCGCGACCGGCCATGTTGGTGGCGATGGTGACCTGCCCCGGCGCACCGGCCTGGGCCACGATGTGTGCTTCGCGCTCGTGCTGCTTGGCGTTCAGCACTTCGTGCGTCACGCCGGCCTTGTTGAGCAGCCCGGACAGCAGCTCGGACACCTCGATCGAGGTGGTGCCGACCAGTACCGGCTGGCCGCGCTTGTGGCAATCCTTGATGTCCTCGATCACCGAGTTGTACTTCGGCGTCTGCGACAGGAAGATCATGTCCGGGTTATCCTTGCGGATCATCGGCTTGTGGGTGGGGATCACCACCACCTCCAGGCCGTAGATGCTCTGGAACTCGAACGCCTCGGTGTCGGCCGTGCCGGTCATGCCGGCCAGCTTCTTGTACATGCGGAACAGGTTCTGGAACGTCACCGTGGCCAGCGTCTGGTTCTCGCGCTGGATCGGCACGCCTTCCTTCGCCTCGACCGCCTGGTGCAGGCCGTCGGACCAGCGCCGGCCGGCCAGCGTACGGCCGGTGAATTCGTCGACGATGATCACCTCGCCGTCGCGCACGATGTAGTCCACGTCGCGCTGGTAGATGCCGTTGGCGCGCAGCGCGGCGTTGAGGTGGTGCACCACCGCCAGGTTCTTGGAGTCGTACAGGCCGCTGTCTTCGTCGATCACGCCGGCCGCGCGCAGCAGCTCGTCGGCGTGCTGCATGCCCTCTTCGGACAGGTGGACCTGCTTCTGCTTCTCGTCGACCCAGTAGTCACCGCTGCCGTTCTCTTCGGCCTGTCGGATCATCTGCGGCACGATCCTGTTCACCGCCAGGTACAGCTGCGGGGAATCCTCGGCCGGGCCGGAAATGATCAGCGGCGTGCGCGCCTCGTCGATCAGGATCGAGTCGACTTCGTCGACGATGGCGTAATGCAGGCCGCGCTGGTAGCGCTGTTCCTTGCTCAGCGCCATGTTGTCGCGCAGGTAGTCGAAACCGAATTCGTTGTTGGTGCCGTAGGTGATGTCGGCACGGTAGGCGGCGTACTTGTCGGCGTGGTCCATGCCCGGATACACGACGTCCACGGCCAGGCCGAGGAAGTTGTACAGCTTGCCCATCTGGGCCGAGTCGCGCCGTGCCAAGTAGTCGTTTACGGTGACCACGTGCACGCCCATGCCGGCCAGCGCATTGAGGTACACCGGCAGCGTGCCGACCAGGGTCTTGCCTTCGCCGGTGCGCATCTCGGCGATCTTGCCCTGGTGCAGCACCATGCCGCCGATCATCTGCACGTCGTAATGGCGCATGCCCAACGTGCGCTTGGCCGCCTCGCGCACCACCGCGAAAGCTTCCGGCAGCAGCTTGTCCAGCGATTCACCGGCGGCGACGCGCTGCTTGAACTCGTCGGTCTTGCCGCGCAGCTCGTCGTCGCTCAGCTTCTCGAACTCCGGCTCCAGCGCATTGATGCGGTTGACGCTCTTGGACATCTGGCGCAGCACGCGTTCGTTGCGGCTACCAAACAGGCTCGTCAGGGCACGATTGAACATCGATTTTCCGGGTTGGAGAGTTGAAACGCCCGCCACAGGCGCGGGCCAATCGGGCATGTTACTACATGCCCGCTCGGCACTGCCCGTCAGGCCGGCTGGAGGGGATGCAGGCAGCAGCAGATGCCGCACCCGCCATCCTGAATGGCGCCGGCGGGCGCCCGATTCAAGTGGCGGGAACCGCCGGAAAAGACTCAGCGGTGATTGCGCACGAAGGCCAGCGGGTTGACCACGCGGCCGTCGTACCAGACTTCGAAATGCACGTGCGAGCCGGTGGAGCGACCGGTGGAGCCGGCCCTGGCGATCACGTCGCCGACCTGCACGTGCTGGCCCGGACGGGCTTCCAGCGCGCTGTTGTGGGCGTAGCGGGTCATGTAGCCGTTGCCGTGGTCGATCTCGATCACCTTGCCGTAGCCGCTGCGCACGCCGGCAAAGGTCACCATGCCTTCGGCCACGGTGTGCACGGCAGTACCCAGGGGCGTCGAGATGTCGATGCCGGTGTGCCGCGCCGAATGGCCGTCGAACGGGTCGGCGCGCACGCCGAAGTACGAGGAGATGTAGCCGGGCACCGGCATGCCGGTGGGTTTCAGATTCGATTCGATCTTGGCGTCCAGCAGCAGGCTCTGCAACGCCGACAACTGGGCCTGCTGGCGATCGAACTGGCCGGCCAGCTGGTTGATGCCGCTGTCCAGCGAGGGCGGCAGCGCGTATGCCGTGCCGCTGGCATCCTCGACACCACCCACCGCGGGTTGCTGGTCGAAGTTGAACTCGCCGCTGTCCAGCTTGCCGACCTCGGCCAGGCGTTCGCCCAGCGCGTTCAGGCGGGTCGACTGGGCCTGCAGCTGCCCCAGCTTCACGGCCAGCGCGTCCAGCCCGCGTCGGGCGTCCTCGCGCACGGTGCCCAACTGGGCCTTCTGTTGCCCGATCTCCTGCTGCAAGGCGTGGATCTCGGCCAACGAACGATCCCGCGGACTGGCCACCAGCAGGGCCAGCGCCACGCCGGCGCTCATGCAGGCCAGCACCGCCACCGAAGCCACGGCGAAGAGCTTCCAGCGCAGGCGCCGGTTCGCCAGGTCAAGGGTTTGCGGCAATTTCCGGGCACGTGATACGAGTATGATTTGCATGTCTTTCCAAGATCGATTTCCGGCACCATGCAACGCGTTACCCCGGCCACTTCCCGCCGCCGCGACAACGGACCGAAGTCACTTGTCGATTGCGGCTCCTTCGCGACCCTGGCCCAGAAGGCCGAGTCGCTGGAAGCGCTGGATCGCGCATTGCGCCAGACGTTGCCATCGCCGTTGCGCGAGCAGGTGAGATTCGCCAACCTGCGCCACGACCGCCTCGTCTTCCTGGCGTCTTCACCGGGCTGGGCATCGCGCCTGCGCTTGATGCAGACACAGATCCTTGCCGCCGCACATGCCATCGGCACGCGCGCCAGTTCAGTCACCGTGAAAGTGGTCCCCCAACCACCGGCCGCAACGCCACCGGATCGGTCAAAACCGCTTTCGCCTGCCGCCGCCGCCCACCTCGTGGCGGCCGCCGCGTCATTCACAGACCCCGAATTGCGGGCACTGTTCCTTGAGCTGGCGTCCTTCGCCGAAACCGCTGATTCCCCTGTTGCCGACGCGGACTGAAGTCGCCGTCCGTCAATTCGGTGTGAGGTTTATAGCATGCACTTTGTTAAGGAATAAGCCGGGATGTCGTCGGGGCGTGAAGCGGCCCGCGGATAAAATGTGACGACCATCACAAAAACGGCCGTGTCGCGAGACACGGCCGTTCGTTTTGACGGGAGCGCCGCTGCCGCGGCGTCGGCTCAGATCGCCTGGGCGGGATGGGCGTAGGAGATCGGCGAGGTGGCCGGGTCGTCCTGGTAGCTGACCTCTTCCCAAGCCGAGGCATCGGCCATCAGCGTGCGTAGCAGCTTGTTGTTCAGCTCATGACCCGACTTGTGCGCGTGATAGGCGCCGATCAGGCTGTGGCCGAGGAGGTACAGGTCGCCGATCGCATCGAGGATCTTGTGCTTGACGAACTCGTCCTCGTAACGCAGGCCGTCCTCGTTGAGCACGCGGTAGTCGTCCAGCACCACGGCGTTGTCCATCGAGCCACCCAGCGCCAGGTTGTGTTCGCGCAGCATCTCGATGTCGCGCATGAAGCCGAACGTGCGGGCGCGGCTCACTTCCTTGACGAAGGAGGTGGTGGAGAAGTCGATCTCGGCACGCGAGGTGCGCTGGCTGATGATCGGATGGTTGAAGTCGATCGAGAAGCCCACCTTGAAGCCTTCGAACGGCTCGAAGCTGGCCCACTTGTCGCCTTCCTGCACCTTCACCGGCTTCTTGATGCGGATGAAGCGCTTGGCCACATTCTGCTCTTCGATGCCGGCGGACTGCAGCAGGAACACGAAGGGACCGGCGCTGCCGTCCATGATCGGCACTTCCGGCGCAGACAAGTCGACATAGGCATTGTCGATGCCCAGTCCGGCCATCGCCGACAGCAGATGCTCGACCGTGGAGACGCGCACGTCGCCATTGACCAAGGTGGTCGACAGGCGGGTGTCGCCGACATGATCCTCTCGCGCGCGGATGTCGACCGGCGGATCGAGATCCGTTCGTCGAAACACGATGCCGGTATTGGGCGCTGCGGGACGCAAGGTCATATAGACCTTGTCGCCGGTATGCAGGCCGACACCGGTCGCCCGGATGATGTTCTTGAGGGTACGCTGCTTGATCATTTTTGTTGGTACCTGTGTAGGCAGCAGCCAATCAGGGGCGGATGCTAACACAGTTTTAACCTGTGGTAAAAGCAAACCGTACCGTACAGTCTGATTATGCCTTCATGGTTCCTTCATCCCTGAAGCGACGGGTATCCATCTGATTTCCCGAGGAGAACGGCGACGACACGACGCCCCGTGCCTGGGACGGGAATCCGGCACGGGACATCGGACCTGCCATCACGGCAAAGCCCTGGTGACAGGCCGTGCATCGTCCTGATGCACAGTCTTGTTGCGGTATCACGGCGCACTACCGGCAGCGTGACCAGACCTGCGTGTACCGGCCGGGACACCCGAATCCGCCGCCCTGCCATCGGCAGGCGACGAGCCCGGTGAGTCCTGCAGTGACCGGCCCAACGCGGATTTGTTCAATACTTTCGCATCTCCCCGGACAGTTTGAACCTGTCGGAAGTCAGCCTGCCGGAAGTCACCTCTTCAGTCGGCCTGGCGGCGCAGGAACGCCGGAATGTCCAGGTAGTCGAAGCCGGGCTCGGCATGCTTCGCCGGTGCCGAGGGTTCCGTCCTGCCCTGGTTCGAATGCACCACGTCCGGCTGGGCATAGTCGACCACCTCATTGCCGGTGCCGGTGCGCAAAACCACCGGGCGCGGACGCATCTGCACCTGCTGGCTGGTTTCCACCATGCGGATCGGCGGCTGCTGGCGCGAGGCCATCGCCCGGTTGAGGCCGGTGGCGACCACGGTGACACGCACGTCGTCCTTCATTTCCGGGTCGAGCGAGGTGCCCATCACCACGGTGGCGTCTTCGCTGGCGAAGTCGTGGATGATGCGGCCGATCTCGTCGAACTCGCGCATGGTGAGGTTCGGGCCGGCGGTGACGTTGACCAGGATGCCGCAGGCGCCGTTGAGGTTGACGTCTTCCAGCAGCGGGTTCTTGATCGCCGCCTCGGCCGCGGCCTGGGCGCGATCGTCGCCGCGGGCGGTGCCCGAGCCCATCATCGCCAGGCCCATCTCCGACATCACGGTGCGCACGTCGGCAAAGTCGACGTTGATCAGGCCGGGAGCGGTGATCAGGTCGGCGATGCCCTGCACGGCGCCCTGCAGCACGTCGTTGGCGGCCTTGAACGCGTTGAGCAGGGTGACCTCGCGGCCGAGCACGCTGAGCAGCTTCTCGTTCGGCACGGTGATCAGCGAGTCGACGTGCTGCGACAGGTCCTCGATGCCCTTCAGGGCGACCTGCATGCGCCGGCGACCCTCGAACGGGAACGGCTTGGTGACCACGGCCACGGTCAGGATGCCCTTCTCCTTGGCCAGCTGCGCCACCACCGGCGCGGCGCCGGTACCGGTGCCGCCGCCCATGCCGGCGGTGATGAACACCATGTCGGCGCCTTCCAGCATCGCCTCGATCCGTTCGCGATCCTCCAGCGCGGCCTGCCGGCCGACCTCGGGGTTCGCGCCGGCGCCGAGACCCTTGGTCACGTTGCCACCGAGCTGCAGGTGGGTACGCGAGCCGCAGCTGGTCATCGCCTGGGCGTCGGTGTTGGCGACGACGAAGTCGACGCCTTCGATGTTGGCGTTGAGCATGTGCGCCACGGCATTGCCACCGCCGCCGCCCACGCCGATCACCTTGATGACTGCATTGGGTGCGAGTTTATCGATCAGTTCAAACATTTCCCGTCCTCCGTAGAGTTGTTGTCGTTTTAACCATGGATGACGACTCCTGTCGGTCCATGGTGATGGGTGGATGTCCCTCCACCCTGGATGACGCGTCCTGCGTCATCCGCAACCGTGTTTTCAGAAATTCCGGGTCAGCCAGCCACGCACTTTCCCGACCAGGCCACCGACGCTGCCGCCGACCTGCCCGCCCACGCGCATGCCGCCCGCCCGCGCACCGTGCAGCAGCAGGCCCACGCCGGTGGCGTGCAGAGGACTGGAAACCACTTCGCCGAGCCCGTCGATCTGCTGCGGCACGCCGATGCGCACCATCTTGTGGAAGATCTCCTCGGCCAGTTCCAGCGCGCCTTCCATCTTCGAAGCGCCGCCGGTCAGCACCACGCCGGCCGCGACCAGGCTCTCGTAGCCGGAGCGGCGCAGCTGGTCCTGCACCATCTCGAAGATTTCCTCGTAGCGGGCCTGCACGCTCTGCGCCAGCGACTGCCGCGCGAGCCGGCGCGGCGGGCGATCGCCCACGCTGGGCACCTGGATGGTTTCCTCGGCGTGCGCCAGCCCGGTCTGGGCGCAGGCGTACTTGATCTTGATCTCCTCCGCGTGGGCGGTCGGCGTGTGCACGCCGTAGGCGATGTCGCTGGTGACCTGGTCGCCGCCGACCGGCAGCGACGCGGTGTAGCGGATCGAGCCCTGGGTGTAGATCGCGATGTCGGTGGTGCCGGCGCCGATGTCGACCAGGCACACGCCAAGCTCGCGCTCGTCGTCGGTGAGCACCGCCTTGGCGCTGGCCAGCGCCGACGGCACCAGTTCGTCGACGGTGAGGCCGCAGCGCTGGATGCACTTGGAGATGTTCTGCACCGCCGCGGCCGCGCCGGTGACCAGGTGCACGTTGGCCTCCAGCCGCACGCCGCTCATGCCGACCGGGGCGCGGATGCCGTCCTGGCCGTCGATGCGGTATTCCTGCGACTCCTTGTAGAGCACCTTGCGGTCGGCCGGGATCGCCACCGCACTGGCCGCCTCCAGCACCTGCTCCAGGTCAGCCGCGGTGACCTCGCGGTCGCGGATCGCCGCGTTGCCGTGCGAGTTGCGGGTTTCCAGGTGGCTGCCGGAAATCGAGGCGTAGACCGAACGGATGTCGCAGCCGGCCATCAGCTCGGCTTCCTCCACCGCGCGCTGGATCGAGTGCACGGTCGATTCGATGTCGACCACCGAGCCGCGCTTCATGCCGCGCGAGACGTGGGTGCCGATGCCGATCACGGTGATCGGCTCGCCCGGCTCGTACTCGCCCACGATCGCCACCACTTTCGAGGTACCGATGTCGAGCCCCACCACCAGTTGCTTGTCGTTGCGCGGCTTCATAGAAAAATGCTCATGTGCGAGGCGAACCCCCAGCGTTGGCGGCGGCCGCATCGGGCCAGCGCACGGCGAATCCGTTGGTGTAGCGAAGGTCGGCGTAGGCAAAACCGTCGGTGTGTCCGGCGATCAGTTGCGGATAGACGTCGAGGAAACGGCGCAGGCGACGACCCGCCTGCTCGCGATCGCCGATCACGATCTGCGCACCGCCAGCGGTGCCGATGCTCCAGCTGCCGCGCTCGGTCAGCGCCACGCCGGTGATGCGCAGGTGCGTGCCGGCGAAGGCCTTCTGCGTCTCGGCGTAGAAACTCACCACCTCGGCCAGCCTGGCATCCGGGCCATGCAGCTCCGGCAGGTCGCCGAGGTCATTCATGCCGGGCGCATCGAACACCAGGCCCTGGCGGCTGATCAGCTGCCTGTCGTTCCAGCGCGCGAACGGCTGGCGTTCGTAGATGCGCAACTGCAGCGTGTCGGGCCAGCGCTTGCGCGCCTCGACCGATTCCACCCACGGCAGCGCGGCCACGGCTTTCTGCACCGCGTCCAGATCCAGCGCGAAGAAGCCCTTGCCCAGCCGCGGCCGCACCGCGGCGCGCAGGTCGCTTTCGCTGACGTGCTTGAACTCGGCCTGCACCGTCAACCGGGTCACCGGCCAGCGCCCGGCCGCAAACCAGCCGCGCAGCACGCCGACGATCGGCAGCGCGACCAGGGCGATGGCCAGGCACCAGGCGACGAGGCGGACGGCTCCCTTCACAGGCCCTCCCGGAAACTGGTTTCCAGCACGCGCCAGCACAGCTCCTGGTAGTCGATGCCGTCCACCGCGGCGGCCTTCGGCACCAGCGAATGCGAGGTCATGCCCGGCGCGGTGTTCACTTCCAGCAGCCAGTTGCGACCGACGCGATCGCGCATCACGTCGACCCGACCCCAGCCGGCGCAGCCCAGCGCGTCGAACGCCTGCAGCGCCAGCGCGCGCAGTTCCGCCTCGGCCTCGCCTTCCTGGCCGGGGCACAGGTACAGGGTGTCTTCGGCGATGTACTTCGCGTTGTAGTCGTAGAACGCGCCCTTTGGCACGATGTGGATGGACGGCAGCACCTGGCGCCCGAGGATCGCGACGGTCAGTTCGTCACCCTCGATCAGGGTTTCCATCAGCAGGTCGCCCGGATACTTCGCGGCCAGCTCCACCGCCTGGTCCAGTTGGGATTCGTCGAACACGCGGGTGACGCCCACGCTGGAACCTTCGCAGGCCGGCTTCACGATCAGCGGAAAGCCGACCTGTTTCGCCGCCGCATGCACGTCGGCGCCGCGCGGCAGTGCCACGAACTTCGGCGTCGGCAGGCCCAGCGATTGCCACACGCGCTTGGAGCGGGTCTTGTCCATCGACAGTGCCGAACCGAGCACGCCGGAACCCGTGTACGGCACGTTGAGCGATTCCAGCGCGCCCTGCAGCACGCCATCCTCGCCACCGCCGTGCTGGCCATGCAGGATGTTGAACACCCGGGCGAAGTGCCCGGCGCGCAACGCATCGAGCAGAGCCGGGATGCCGTCGATGGCATGGGCATCGATGCCGCGCGCGCGCAGTGCATCGAGCACGTTGCGGCCGGAATCCAGCGACACCTCGCGCTCGGCCGAGCTGCCGCCCATCACCACGGCGACGCGTCCGAACTGGGCAGGGTCCTTGATCATCATGCTCACTTGCTTGTCCTCAGGTTGCCCGCTTGGGCCAGCTCCACCGCCGCCGCGCCGATGTCGCCCGCGCCGAGCAGCAGCAGCAGGTCGCCATCGCGCAGCAGCGCCGGCAGGCTCTCTTTCAGATCACGCGGATGCTCGACCAGCACCGGATCGACCTTGCCGCGCGCGCGCACGGCGCGCGCCAGGGCGCGACCGTCGGCGCCGGCGATCGGCGCTTCGCCGGCGGGATAGACATCGGTCAGCACCAGCACGTCGGCCTCGGCCAGCACGTTGGCGAAGTCGTCCAGCAGGTCGCGCGTGCGGCTGTAGCGGTGCGGCTGGAAACCCACCACCAGGCGCCGATCGGGCCAGCCGCCGCGGGCGGCGGCGAACACTGCGGCCAGTTCGCGGGGGTGGTGGCCGTAGTCGTCCACCAGCAGCACGCTGCCGTGGTCCAGCGCGAGTTCTCCGCGCCGGTGGAAACGCCGGCCGACGCCCTGGAAATTCTCCAGCGCACGGGCCAGCGCATCAGCCTCGACGCCGAGCTGCCAGCCGATCGCCGCCGCGGCCAGCGCATTGAGCACGTTGTGCCGCCCCGGCAGATTGAGCTTCACCGGCAGCACCTCGTCGCGCCCCGGTAGTTGCAGGTCGAAGTGCATCTCGAAGCCGTGCTGGCTCACCTTCAGCGCGCGGACGTCGGCGTCCGCGCTGTCGATGCCGTAGGTCATCACCCGCCGCGTGGTGGACTTCGCCAGCACCGCCACTTCCGGGTCGTCCACGCACAGCACGGCCAGGCCGTAGAACGGCAGCCGATGCAGGAAGTCGTCGAACGCCTGCTTCACCTCGGCGAAATCGCCGTGGTAGTTCTCCAGGTGATCGGCGTCGATGTTGGTCACCGCCGCGATCACCGGCGACAGCATCAGGAACGAGCCGTCCGATTCGTCCGCTTCGGCCACCAGGTACTGGCCGGTGCCCAGCCGCGCATTGGCGCCGGCCGCGTTGAGCTGGCCACCGATCACGAAGGTCGGGTCGTAACCGGCCTCGGCCAGCACGCTGGCGGTGAGGCTGGTGGTGGTGGTCTTGCCATGGGTGCCGGCGATCGCCACGCCGCGGCGGAAACGCATCAGTTCGCCCAGCATCTCCGCGCGGGGAATCACCGGAATGCGGCCGGCACGGGCGGCGATCAGTTCCGGGTTGTCCTGCTTGATCGCGCTGGATGTCACCACCACGTCGGCGTCGCCGATGTTTTCCACCGCATGGCCCACGTGCACCACGATGCCCAGCTGCTGCAGCCGTTGTGCCGTCGGCGAGTTGGCCCGATCGGAGCCGGACACCGCGTAGCCCAGGTTGTGCAGCACCTCGGCGATGCCGCTCATGCCGACGCCGCCGATGCCGATGAAGTGCACCCGGCGGAACGTGCTCATCGGATCTTCGTGCGCATGCAGGCGGCGCGGCGTCATGCGGCCACCTCCAGGCATGCGCGGGCGATGACCTGCGCCGCGTCGGGTTTCGCCAGCGTGCGCGCGGCCTCGGCCATCGCCAGCAGGCGGCTGCGGTCACCCAGCAGCGACTCCAGTCGCTGCGCCAGAATCTGTACGTCCAGCTCGTTCTCCTGCATCAGTTCGGCGGCTCCGGCCGCCACCAGCACTTCACCATTGCGCGTCTGGTGGTCGTCCACCGCGTACGGGAACGGCACCAGCACCGCGCCCAGTCCGGCCGCAGCCAGCTCGGCCAGGGTCAGTGCGCCGGCGCGGCAGACAGCCAGGTCGGCGCGGCCGTAGCTGGCCGCCATGTCGTCGATGAACGGCACCACCTGCGCCTCGACGCCGGCCTTCGCATACGCGGCGCGGGCCTCGTCCAGACCGCGGTTGCCGCACTGGTGCAGCACCTCGGGCCGTTGCTCCGCCGTCAGCAGGGCCAGCGCCTGCGGCAGCGCGAGATTCAGTGCGCGCGCGCCCAGGCTGCCGCCCAGCACCAGCAGGCGCGGCCTGCCCTCGCGCCCGGCCATGCGCTGCGCCGGCGGCGGCAGCGCGGCGATCGCGTCGCGCACCGGATTGCCGACCCATTCGGCCTGCGGCAAGGCATCGGCGAAACCGGCCAGCACGCGCTTCGACAGCGCGGCCAGCTTGCGATTGGTGAAGCCGGCCACCCGATTCTGTTCGTGCACCAGCAACGGTCGGCGCAACAGCCACGCGGCGAGACCGCCGGGGCCGGCCACGTAGCCGCCCATCGACAACACGCTGCGCGGATTGACCCGGCGCAGTACGGCCAGCGAAGCAAGCAGCGAACGCAACAGCATCAGCGGCGCCAGCAACCGGGTCTTCCAACCCTTGCCGCGCAGACCGCCGACGGCCACCGTATGCAGCTCGATCCGCTGCGCCGGCACCACCGTCGTTTCCATCCCGCCGTCCGCACCCAGCCACACCACCGGCACGCCCTGCGCGCGCAGGCACTCGGCCACGGCCAGTCCGGGGAAGATATGGCCGCCGGTGCCGCCGGCCATGATCAGCACGGGACGCTGCGCGATCATGCTGCCACCGCCTCGCGCGGCTTCGCCGCGGCGCTCGCGTCGACGGCAGCGACGGCTGCCGGCATCCGGGTGGCCATCTGCCGCGCGTCCAGCGCGCGGTTGATCTCGTAGGTGGCGCGCAGCAGCACACCGGCCATGGCGCAGGTGAGCGCCATCGACGATCCGCCGTAGCTGATCAGCGGCAAGGTCAGTCCCTTGGTCGGCAACGCACCGAGGTTCACGCCGACCGACACGAAGGCCTGCATCGCCAGCATCAGCGAGATGCCGAACGCGACGTAGCCGGCGAAGCGCTGGCCCACCTCGACTCCTTTCAGGCCGATGTACAGGCCGCGGCCCACCGCCAGTCCGAACAGGCTGATCACCAGGATCACGCCGGCCAGGCCCAGCTCCTCGCCGATCACTGCGAAGATGAAATCGGTATGCGCCTCGGGCAGGTAGGACAGCTTCAACACGCTGGAACCCAGGCCCACGCCGGTCCACTCGCCGCGACCGATCGCCATCAGCGACTGGGTCAGCTGGAAGCCGTCGTTGAACGGATCCTTCCACGGGTCCATGAACGAGGTCAGCCGCTTCATGCGATAGCTCTCGCCGGTCGCCGCGATATAAAGCAGCGGCATCAGCGGCAGACCCATCAGGAACAGGAAGATCGGCCGCGCGCCACCCAGCCAGACCATCGCGATGGTCACCGCGATCACCAGCGTGGCCGAGCCGAAGTCCGGCTGCGCCAGCAGCAGCAGCACGATCAGGCCAGCCACCAGCACCGGCTTGAACAGGCCGAGGAACTTCGTCTCCACGCTGTCGCGGTGGCGCACCAGGTAGCTGGCCACGTAGATCACCAGGATCAGCTTTACCGCCTCGACCGGCTGGAACGTGGTCACCAGCAGGTTGAGCCAGCGCCGCGCGCCGTTGATGCGCATGCCGAAGTGCGGCACGAACACCGCCAACAGCATCAGGAAGGCCAGCGCCAGCAGCGGGAACGCATATTTCTCCAGCAGCTTCAGTTCGGTGCGCATGGCCAGCGCCGCCGCGAACAGGCCCAGGCTGAGGAACAGCAGGTGCTTCTTCAGGAAATAGAACGCGCCGATGTGCTGGCTGTCCGCCACCGCGATCGAACTGGAGGTCACCATCACCACGCCCACGCTGGCCAGCCCGACCAGCGCGACCAGCAGCCACAGGTCGTAGCTGCCGCGCGGCCCGGTCCGGCGTCTGGCTTGCGAGGCGTCAAACATGGGTGCCTCCTTTGGAGGCACGGGAATAGGGAATGGGGAATAGGGAATGGGCAAAAGCGCACAGACGCACGCCCTTCCGATTCCCGATTCCCGATGCCCTATTCCCGGCTTTCATCATCACCGTACCTTCAACGTGGCGAGGCCGATCAGCACCAGCACGACGCTGATGATCCAGAAGCGCACGATCACGCGGGGCTCGGGCCAGCCCTTCAATTCGAAGTGGTGGTGGATCGGCGCCATGCGGAACACGCGCTTGCCGGTGAGCTTGAAGCTGGCGACCTGGATCATCACCGAGGCGGTTTCCATCACGAACACGCCACCCATCACCAGCAGCACGATCTCCTGGCGCACGATCACCGCGACGCAGCCCAGCGCCGCGCCCATCGCCAGCGCGCCCACGTCGCCCATGAACACCTGGGCCGGATAGGTGTTGAACCACAGGAAGCCCAGACCCGCACCAGCCAGCGCACCGGTGAAGATCGCCAGCTCGCCCGCGCCGGGAATCGAGGGAATGCCCAGGTATTCGGAAAACACCTTGTTGCCGGCCAGGTAGGCGAACACGCCCAGCGCGCCGGAGACCAGCACGGTCGGCATGATCGCCAGGCCATCCAGGCCGTCGGTGAGGTTCACCGCGTTGGAAAAGCCCACGATCATGAAGTAGGTGATGGCGATGAAGAACACGCCCAGCGGCAGCACCACGTGCTTGAACAGCGGCAGGTACAGCGCCGTTTCCGCCACCGGCCCGGCCGCGGCGGCATGGGGTGCGGTGTAGTAGAGGAACAGCGCCGCACCCAGCCCGAACACCGACTGCCAGAAATACTTCCAGCGACTGGCCAGGCCGCGGCTGTCCTTCAGCACCAGCTTGCGGTAATCGTCGTAGAAACCGATCGCGCCGAAGCTCAGCAGCACCGCCAGCACCACCCACACGTAGCGGTTGTGCAGGTCGGCCCACAGCAAGGTGGCCACGGTGACCGACAGCAGGATCATCACGCCGCCCATGGTCGGCGTGCCGGCCTTGACCAGATGCGTCTGCGGCCCATCGCTGCGCACCACCTGGCCCGCCTTCAGCGCGGCCAGCCGGTTGATCAGCCACGGCCCGCACAGCAGCGACATCGCCAACGCGGTGAGCGCGGCCATGATCGTGCGGAAGGTGATGTACTGGAACAGGTGCAGCGCGGTGAAATGCCGTGCCATCCAGTCGGCCAGCTCAAGCAGCATGGAATGCCTCCCCCTTCTTTTCTGCGCCACCGTCGATGGCGGCCACAACCTGCTCCATGCCGGCCGAACGCGAACCCTTGACCAGGCAGGTGACGCCCGCATGCAGCTGCGCCTGCAGCGCGGCGATCAGCGCCGCCTTGTCGTCGAAGTGCGTGGCGCCGGCGCCGAAGGCTTCGACCGTCGCCGCACCGAACGGACCCACCGCAAACAGGCGCTCGATGCCGCGCTCGCGCGCCATCGCGCCGATGCCTGCATGCAGCGCGCGCGCATCGGCGCCCAGTTCGGCCATGTCGCCCAGCACCAGCCAGCGCTCGCCGCCGGCCAGCAGCAGCGTGTCGATCGCCGCCGCCATCGAACCGGGGTTCGCGTTGTAACTGTCGTCGATCACGGTCCAGCCGCCGGCAGCCACCACGCGACGCAGGCGACCGGCCACGCCGGAGGCCTGCTCGAGTCCGGCGACGATGGTGTCCAGCGGCACGTCGAGCGCCAGCGCCACCGCGGCCGCGGCCAACGCGTTGGCGATGTTGTGCCGACCGGGCAGCGCCAGCGCCACCTCGGCGTCGCCCCGGGGCGTGCTCAGCACGAAGCGCGAACCGTCCACGCGCTGCTCGATGATGTCGGCGCCCACGTCGGCCTTGTGCTCCAGGCCGAAACGCAGCACCTGGCGCGAACCGGCCAGGCCGCCGAAGAAGCTGGCGAACGCGTCGTCAGCATTGATGATCGCGGTGCCGTCCACCGGCAGGGCCTGATACAGCGCCCCCTTGGTTTCGGCCACGCCCTCGATGCTGCCCATGCGCGCAAGATGCGCCGGCGCGATGAGCGTGACGAGGCCGATATCGGGCCGTGCGATGGCAGCCAGATACGCGATGTCGCCAGGCTTGCCTGCGCCCATCTCGAACACCGCGTATTCGGTGTCGGCCGGCATCGCCAGCAGGCTCAGCGGCAGGCCGAGCTCGTTGTTGTAGTTGCCGCCGCTGACATGGGTGCGGCCGTGCCGCGACAGGATCGAGGCGACCAGGGTCTTCACCGTGGTCTTGCCGTTGGAGCCGGTGATGCCGACCACGCGCACGTCGCGCTGGGCACGCACCGCACTGGCCAGGTCGCCCAGCGCCAGTCCTGCATCGTTGACCAGCACCTGGGGCAAGTCGCTGTCGACCTTGCGCGTGACCATCGCGGCCACCGCGCCGCGCGCGGCAGCCTCGGCCAGGTAGTCATGGCCATCGGCGCGCTCGCCCCTGATCGCGACGAACAGGTCGCCGGGCTTGAGCTTGCGCGTATCGATGGCCACGCCGGTGACCTCGGCATCACCCGCGAGCAGGCGGCCGCCGGTCCACACGGCGATGGTGGCGAGCGCCATCATGCGCGCGGCTCCCGTTGCCATTGCTCCAGCGCCGCACGGGCCACCAGCAGGTCGTCGAACGGATGCTTGCCGGCCGCGCCGTCCTGATAGGTCTCGTGTCCCTTGCCCGCAATCAGCACCGCGTCGCCCGGCCGGGCCAGCGCCAGCGCATCGGCGATCGCCACCGCGCGATCGCGCTCGACCGCCATCGCCGGCGCAGCAGTCATGCCGGCCACGATCTGCGCCACGATGGCATCGCCGTCTTCGCCGCGCGGGTTGTCGTCGGTGACGATGGCCACGTCGGCCAGCCTGGCGGCGATCTCGCCCATCAACGGACGCTTGCCGGCATCGCGCTCGCCGCCGCAACCGAACACGCAGATCAGCTTGCCGGCGCAGTGGGCGCGCACGGCATTCAGCGCCTGCTCCAGCGCGTCCGGGGTGTGCGCGTAGTCGATCACCACCAGCGGCTGGCCGTGCACGCCGCCGATCCGGCTCATCCGGCCGTTCACCGGCTGCAGTTGGGCGGCCACCTCGACGATGCGTGCGAACGGTTCGCCCAGCGCGCCGAGGCTGGCCACCACGGCCAACAGGTTGGCCACGTTGAAGCGACCGATCAGCTGGCTGCGGATCACGCGGCTGCCCCACGGGGTCCGCAGATGGAAGGCCAGACCCTCAGCCGAGGTGACGATGTCGCTGGCGGCAACTTCCGCCTCGTCGTCGCCGGTCGCACTGAAGCGCAGCAACTGCAGATCGTCGGACAGCTGACTCGTCAGCTCGCGGCCGAACGCGTCGTCGATGTTGATCACCGCGCTGCGCAGCCCCGGCCACGCGAACAGCATGGCCTTGGCGGCGCCGTAGGCTTCCATGCTGCCGTGATAGTCGAGGTGGTCGCGGGTGAGGTTGGTGAACGCCGCCACTTCGAAGTCGACCGCGGCCACGCGCCCCTGCACCAGCGCGTGCGAGGAAACTTCCATCGCGACATGGCTGACCCGGTCGTCGCGAAACGCCGCCAGCTGCGCCTGCACGCTGATCGCGTCGGGGGTGGTGCGCTCGCCCTCATGCAGCTGGCCGTGCACCCCGGCGCCGAGCGTGCCGATCGAGGCGGCGCGATGACCCAGCAGGGTCAGCGCCTGGGCCAGCAGCTGCACGCACGACGTCTTGCCGTTGGTGCCGGTCACGCCGATCAGACGCAGCGACTCGCTGGGTCGCTGGTGGAAGCGCGCGGCGATCTCGCCGACCTGCGTGTGCAGATCGTCGATCCACAGCACCGGCACCTCGCCGACTGCCTGCGGCAACTCACCCCTTCCGCCTTCGCCAGCTTCCCCCGCAAGCGGGGCAAGCGATTCGCCTGTCGCCGGGGCCTCGGCCAGCACGATGCGCGCGCCGCGCTGCACGGCGGCAGGCGCAAAGCTGATGCCATGGGCGCGGGTTCCATGCAGCGCGAAGAACGCGTCACCGCGCTGCACACTGCGCGAATCCAGACTCAGGCCGGAGACCGTCATGCGCGCGACTTCCGGCATCGCTGCCAGTTGCGCGTCGGCGATACCCAGCAACAACTGGTCGAGGTGGCCGGTGTTCATGGCGTGTCCTCGTCCACGGGCGCATCGTCGATCGGCGCATCCACCGGCGGCTTGCTGCCGACCAGTCCGTTCGGGCTCTGCAGCGGACCGCCGACATACCAGCGGCCGATATTGTCCGGCGGCACGTCGAGCAGGCGCAGCGCACCTTCCATCACCTTGGCGAAGACCGGGCCGGACACGGTGCCGCCGTAGTAGCTGCCCTTCTGCGGGTTGTCGATCACCACCACCGCCGCCAGGCGCGGGTTGCTGGCCGGCACGATGCCGGCGAACGCCGAGGTGTAGTTGCTCTTGGCATAGCCACCGGCGCTCGCCTTGTGCGCGGTACCGGTCTTGCCGGCCACGCTGTAGTTGGCGATGCGCGCCATCGTGCCGGTGCTGCCCGGCCCGGTCACCGTCTCCATCATCCGCAGCAGTTCGTGCGCCACCTCGGGCGAGATGATCTGTTTTGCGGCGCTGTCGTTGTTCTTGATGAAGGTCGGGTTGTGCATTACGCCACCATCGGCGATGGTGGCGTAGGCGTTGGCCAGCTGCAGCACGGTGACGTTGAGTCCGTAGCCGTAGCCGAGAATGGCCTTTTCCAGCGGGCGCCAGTCGCGGCCGATACGCAGGTACCCGGATGCCTCACCGGGGAAGCCGCTCTCGGTGCTGTTGCCGAAGCCGAACGCACGATAGGTGTCGTACATCAGCGAGGTGTCCAGCTGCATCGCGATGCGCGCCGCGCCCACGTTGCTGGACTTGGTGATCACCCCGGTCGGGGTCAGCACGCCGTAGTTGTGCGTGTCGTGGATGTCGTGGCCCTGGAAGTACCAGTGCCCGCCGGTGGTGTCGATGAGCGGGCTGGTGGGCGTGTACTTGCCGCTGGACAGCGCCGCCGCCATCAGGATCGGCTTGATCGTCGAGCCGGGTTCGAGCACGTCGGTCATCGCCCGGTTGCGGCGCTGGCCCGGCTTGCTGCCGCCCAGTGCGTTCGGGTTGTAGGTCGGCAGGTTGACCATCGCCAGCACTTCGCCGGTGCGCACGTCGAGCACCACCATCGAGCCGGAGTCGGCCTGTGATTTCTCCAGCGTGTTCTTCAGCTCGTTGTAGGCGAGGAACTGGATGCGCCGGTCGATGCTCAGGGTGAGGTTCTGGCCGGGCTTGGGCGCACGCACCTGCTCCAGGTCCTCGACCACGTGACCCATGCGGTCGCGGATGACGCGCTTGGCACCCGGCTTGCCGGCCAGCCATTCGTCGTACGCCAGCTCCAGGCCTTCCTGGCCGCGGTCGTCGATGTTGGTGAAACCGAGCACGTGGGCGGTGACTTCGCCGGACGGGTAGTAGCGCTTGAATTCGCGCTGGCCGTTGATGCCCGGAATGCCCAGGTCCAGCACCGCCTGTGCCGCGGCCGGCGACATCTGCCGGCGCAGGTAGACGAACTCGCGATCCGAACGCTGCGCCAGCTGCGCCTTCAGGCCGTCCGCTTCCACGCCCAGCGCCTGCGCCAGCGCGGGAATGCGCTCGTCGTTGTCCAGCACCTCGGACGGATTGGCCCAGATCGACATCATCGGCGTCGACACCGCCAGCGGCTCGCCGTTGCGGTCGAAGATGGTGCCGCGCGACACCGGGATCGGCACTTCGCGCAGGAAGCGCGCGTCACCCTGGCGCTGGTAGAACTCCTTGCGCACCACCTGCAGGTCGAACGCTCGCGCGACCAGGGCCGCGGAAACCAGCCCCAGCAGGCCGACCACCACGACCATGCGCCGCCGCGCACTGGGACCCGCGACGCGACGGCGACCGGGTTGAGATGGCTTGACGTGCTTGCGCCAGCTCATCGCAGCAACCGGATGTCTTGCGGGCGCGGATCGACCATGCCCAGCTTCTGCCGGGCCTCGTCGTCGATGCGCCGGGGTTCGGCATAGGTGGCCTGCTCCAGTTCGAGCTTGCCGTATTCGATGTTCAGCTCGTCGCGCTGGTTCTGCAGCGCGGTCAGGTTGACGAACAGCACGCGGCTCTCGTGGCGCGTCCACACCACGCCGAGCGCGCTGGCCAGCACGGCCACCAGCAACACCAGCAGGCAGAGGGCGCCGACGGCCTTCATGCGAGTTTCTCCGCCACGCGCAGGACGGCCGAACGCGAGCGCGGGTTCGCCGCCAGTTCGGCATCGCCCGGGAATTGCGCCTTGCCGACCGCCGCCAGTTGCGCCGGCGCGCCCTGCACCGGCGGTCCGCGGCGGCTGTTCTGCACGCGGCCGGAGTGGTCGCGGATGAACAGCTTCACCGCGCGGTCCTCCAGCGAGTGGAAGCTGATCACCGACAGGCGACCGCCCGGCTTCAGCCGTTCCAGCGCGGCATTCAAGCCCTGCTGCAGGGCATCCAGTTCGCCGTTCACGCGAATGCGCAGCGCCTGGAAGCTGCGCGTGGCCGGATGCTTGCCCGGCTCGCGCCGGCCCACCACGCGCTCGATCAGCGCGGCCAGCTGGCCGGTACGGAGGAACGGGGTGGCCTCGCGATCGGCCACGATGGCGCGGGCGATGCGGCGGCTGTGGCGTTCCTCGCCGTAGTTCCACAACACGTCGGCGATTTCGCGCTCGCTGGCCTGGGCCAGGAAATCGGCCGCGCTCTCGCCCTGGCTGGTGTCCATGCGCATGTCCAGCGGCGCATCGGCCATGAAGCTGAAACCGCGCGCGGCCTCGTCCAGCTGCGGCGAGGACACGCCCAGGTCGAGCAGCACGCCATCGAGGCCGTGGGCGGTTTCGTCCCACTCGGCCAGGCTGGAGAAATTCGCATGACGGATCGACACCCGCGGATCGGCGGCGAACTCGGCGCGGGCCGTGGCGATGGCGGTGGGATCGCGATCCATCAGCAGCAGGCGACCGTCGGCGCCCAGGCGCGACAAGACCTCGCGGGCGTGACCGCCGCGACCGAAGGTTCCATCGAGATAACGCCCGCCCGCATGCACGGCGAGACCCTCCACTGCTTCACCCAGCATCACCGGGATGTGCCGCAAAACTTGCTCGGCCATGCCGCACTCCCGCTCCCGTCCCACGTGTGTCGCCGCGCCGTTTACAGGCGCAGTTCGGCCATTTCGTTGGTGATGTCGTCTTCGCCGATGCTCTGGCGGATCTTGGCCAGGTGGGCCTGTTCGCTCCACAGCTCGAACTTGTTGCCCATGCCCAGCAGCACCGCCTTTTTCTCGATGCCGGTGGTGGCCCGCTGGCTGGCCGGCAACAGGACGCGCGCCGCGCCATCGGGCTCGACCACGGCGGCGGCACCGACCAGCTTCATCTGCATGTCGCGGTGAGCCGCCTTGACCTTGGACAGGGCGTTCACCTGATCGCGCACCTTTTCCCACTCCGCATGCGGAAACAGCCACAGGCTGCCCGCCTCGAACGGGTTGTAGGTAATCACCAGGCGATTGGCGCACTCGCCCGCCACCTGCTCCCGATACGCTGTCGGGATGGTCAGGCGACCCTTGTCGTCGATGGTGATGGCGGTTTCGCCCTGGAACACGATCAGCAGACTCCACGAAAACCCACAATTTCACACTGGAGCCCACGATAATCTCGCCCCCTGAGACTGTCAAGGCAATTTCGCTTGTGAATCAATGAGTAAAGGCAAAATCCTGACCGTACATGCAGCATATTCTCAGGAACACCGGCAAGGTGTTTGAAAGCAGGGAATTTTTTGCAATCAGACCCACGCTGCTTTGGGCCGGAATAGGGTGAAATCCACGCGAAATCACGCCATTTGGCGCCCGCGGACTGAATTTCCGTTCACATGGGCGTGCCATCGCCACCCCGACGAAGGCGTCGAGGTGGCGATGGCATGCACGAAGAGGTGGAGTCGGCCTGTAAGCCGGGTTCTGTACGTCTTGCGACGCGACAGTCATTCCTCTCGGCCAGGCGTCGCCGCCTGGCTCCAGCAACCTACCCGGGAACAACGCGGGCCGCGTTATCGTTCCCCTATTTGGTCTTGCTCCGAGTGGGGTTTACCGTGCCGTACGACGTTGGCCCCGTACGCGGTGCGCTCTTACCGCACCCTTTCACCCTTACCTGTGCCCTTGCGGGCCATCGGCGGTCTGCTCTCTGTTGCACTGGCCGTCAGCTCACGCTGCCCAGGAGTTACCTGGCACTCTGCCCTGCGGAGCCCGGACTTTCCTCGATGCGCTTGCGCGCGACGCGACTGTCCGGCCGACTCCACGGGAAAGGATACAGGAGTGAGTGAAGAGGAGTGAGAAACGAGAGAGAAGCCGCTGCCTGCGTGTTTACCCCTACCTCACTCCTCTCCACTCACTTCTCGCTCTCGTAGAGAGATTTGCGCGGCGCCCCGCTGATCGCCGCCGCCAGCTTCGCAGCTTTCGCAGGCGGCAATTCCTCGCGCAGGATCGCGAAAATGCGCCTGCCTTCGGCCAGCTTCGCGTCGGCTTCCTCGCCGCGTCCCGCGACCAGGATCACGTGCTCGCCGCGCTGCTGGTCCGGATCGCTGACGACCCGCGCCGCCAGCTCCGCCAGCGGCTCGCCCAGCACGGTTTCGAACATCTTGGTCAGCTCGCGCGCCAGCACGGCCTCGCGATCGGCGCCGAACACGTCGCGCATGTCGGCCAGGCTTTCGGCGACGCGGTGCGACGACTCGTAGAAGATCAGCGTGCGCGGATCGCCGGCCAGTTCCTGCAGGCGACTGCGCCGCGCCGCCGCCTTCGGTGGCAGGAAACCCTCGAACACGAAACGGTCACTGGGCAGGCCGGCCACCGACAGGGCCGCGATCGCCGCGCACGCGCCCGGCACCGGAACGCAGCGGATGCCTGCGGCGCGCGCGGCGCGCACCAGCCGGAAGCCCGGGTCGCTGATCAGCGGCGTGCCCGCGTCCGAGATCAGCGCCACCGAATCACCGGCCTGCATCCGGCGCACGATCGCATCAACTGCATCGCGCTCGTTGTGGTCGTGCAGCGCGAGCAGCGGCGTATCTATATTGTGGTGAACCAGCAACGGGCGGCTGTGGCGGGTGTCTTCCGCCGCGATCACCGCTACCGCGCGCAAGGTGGCGATCGCCCGTGCTGAAAAGTCGTCGCGATGACCGATGGGCGTGGCCACTACCCACAAACACCCTGACTGAACCGATGACATCTGCAAACTCCTGCACCGCGAGGCGACAATCCAATCCGTTATGATCGCGCATTGACGACCATGACGACCAAGGGATTTCCCATGCGCTTCATGCGCCACTCGCGCGTCGCCGCGACTGCCTTGCTGTTTTCGCTGCTGCTGGCCGCCTGCGTGCCCAGCAATGCACCACGCTCGCCGGCGGAGCTTGCCGCGGCGCAGAGTGCCTCCGCACTGGCCACGCAGGGCCAGTTCGACCAGGCCGCGCAGGCATGGCTCGCACTGGCCGGGCAATCGCGCGGACACGCCGACAGCTATCGCCTGTACGCCGCCGAGGCGTGGCGCGAGGAAGGCCAGCTCCAGCGCGCCGCACCAGTGCTCGCCAGCATCAAGCGGCAGAACCTTGCCGGTGATGAACCGGTACGGCTGGACCTGCTGCGCGCCGAACTGGCACTGGACCAGCACGATGCCGCCACCGCGCTGCGGCTGACCACGCAACCCCGGGTCGCCGTCCCGGCGGCGCTGCAGCCGCGCCTGCTGGAATTCCGCGCCCGCGCGATGGCCGCCAGCGGCGACCGGTGGGGTGCCGCGCGAACCCGCGTGGAGCTGGACGGACAGCTCAGCGGTTTCGACCACGGCCAGAATCGCCAGCAGATCCTCGCCCTGCTGGGCCAGGTCGGCGTCGATTCGCTGAAGCAGCGCGCCGCCGGCATGCAGCGCGGCGACCGCATGCTGCCGTGGGTGAACGAGGCGCTCAGCCAGCTCGGCGTCACCGTGGCGCAGCCGACGCCCGACCTCCAGCAACCGGTCGGCACCTTGCTGCCCGGCGCCGACGCCAACGTGCGCGAGGGCTACAAGGTGCCCACCCAGGTGGCCCTGCTGTTGCCCAACGACGGCAATTACGCCGCCGCCAGCACGGCGATCCGCGAAGGTTTCTTCGCGGCCTATCTCGATGCCGGCCGCAATCACGCGCCGCGCCCCTCGGTACGGGTCTACGACAGCCAGGGCACCGCCGACGGCGCACTCAAGGCGTATCAGCAGGCCGTCAGTGACGGCGCGCGGCTGGTCGTCGGCCCGCTGACCCGCACTGAAGTCGCGGCCGTGTTCGGCCAGGCGCAGCTGCCGGTTCCGCTGCTGGCCCTGAATCATCCTGACGACAAGCAACTGCCCGCCGGTGACACCAGCGAATTCGGCCTGCTGCCGGAGACCGAGGGCGCGCAGGCCGCCGATCACATGATCGAACGGGGCATCCGCAAGGCTTACGTGATGGTCTCGGTCGACGACTTTGCCCAGCGTGCGGCCAGCGCGTTCAAGGCGGAGCTGACGGCCCGCGGCGGCGAGTTGCTGGGTTCGATCACCCTGCCGCCCGGAGTCACCAGCTACGCCGATGTCATTGCCGGGATGCGACTGCCGACGGCACCGGCCACCGCCGAGCCCGCGGCCAGCGCCAGCACGGCGCAGCCGGACAATCCGATGGTGGTGGACAGCGGCATCTTCATCAGCATGCGCCCGCAACAGGCGCGGCTGCTGTTGCCGCAGTTGCACATCGCCCGGGTCGGCCTGCCGGTATTCGGCACCTCGCACGTCTATGAAGGCAGCGACGACTCCGCCGCGAATCGCGACCTGGACGGCCTGGAATTCTGCGACGCACCCTGGCTGTTCGACGCCCAGCCGGGACTGCCCAGCCACGACGACATCGCCACGCGCCTGCCCGCGGCCCGGGGCGGCGCGGCGCGGCTGTTCGCCTTCGGCATGGATGCCTGGAACCTGGTGCCCTACATCGAATGGATGCGCGCCCATCCGGGCAGCTACCTGCCGGGCGCCAGCGGCCAGCTCGCCGCCGACCAGTTCGGCCGCGTGCGCCGCGTGCTGATCTGGGCGCGCTTCCAGGATGGCCTGGCGCGTCCGCTGGGCGGCAGCCTGCAGATGGACGACATGCCATCGACCGCGCCGCCCGCCAACGCCGAGCCGGTGCCGGCGAGTCCGTCGTCCAGCGGAACCTTCCAGCCCGAATCGCGCTGATGCGCGCGGCCGGCGACGACTTCGAGCAACGCGCCTGCGGCGAGCTCGAACGCGCCGGCCTGAAACTGCTGGCGCGCAACTACACCACGCGCCACGGCGAGCTGGACCTGGTGATGCGTGACGGCGGCACCGTGGTCTTCGTCGAGGTGCGCTACCGCAAGAGCGCCAGCCACGGCGACGCCGCCACCTCGGTCACCGCCGCCAAGCAGGGCAAGCTGATACTCGCGGCACAACACTGGCTGGCCGCGCACCCGCAACATGCGCGGGCGGCCTGCCGTTTCGACGTGGTCAGCTACGACGGTCCGCTCGACGCGCTGCAGCGGCAATGGCTGCGTGGTGCGTTCGAGGCGGGCTGAACCCCGCCCGGTGCGATAATCGCGGCATGACCCTGCCCGCTTCCCTGCTCGACAGCCTGCGCACGATCTTTCCCGGCGACGCACTGGACAGCGGTGACGACGCCCTGCGTCTCGCGGCGCGCGACCACTCGCGCCACGCGCATCGACCTGACGTGGTGGTCCATCCCGCCACGCACGCCCAAGTGGAGTCGCTGGTGCGCACCTGCCGCGAACATCGCGTGCCGCTCACCGCGCGCGGCGGCGGCACCAGTTCCACCGGCGCCTCGGTGCCGCTGGCCGGTGGCGTGGTGGCGAATTTCCAGCGCATGGATCGCATCGTGCGCATCGCGCCGGACGATCGCCTCGCGGTGGTCGAGCCGGGCGTCACCAACGAGGCCCTGCAACAGGCGCTGGCGCCGCACGGATTCTTCTGGGCGCCCGATCCCGGCTCGGCGCCGTGGTGCACGATAGGCGGCAACCTCGCCTGCAACGCGGGCGGACCGCGCGCGCTGAAGTACGGAGCCACCCGCGACAACGTGCTGGGCTTGCGCGCGGTGGCCGGCACCGGCGCGGGTTTCGTCGCCGGCACGCACACCACCAAGGATTCCACCGGCTACGACCTGACCCGCCTGCTGGTCGGTTCGGAAGGCACGTTGGCGCTGATCACCGAGGCCACGCTGAAACTCACGCCCCGGCCCGCTGTCGTGCGCTCGCTGCGTGCCACCTATCGCGACACGGCCAGCGCGGCGCAGGCGGTGGCGCGCATCATGGCGCAGCCGGTGACGCCCGCGGCGCTGGAGTTCATGGATGCGCTGGCGCTCAAGCTGGCCCGCGACCACGCACCGGACGCCGACGTGCCCGAAGCGGGTGCGCTGCTGCTGATCGAGGTGGATGGCACGCCGGAGACCGTGGGCTTTGCCCAGGACGCGGTGGCACGCGCCGCGCGTGGCGAAGGCCTGCTCGCGCTGGACATCGCGGCCGACGCTGGCGAGAACGCCGCATTGTGGGCCGCGCGCAAGGCGCTCTCGTTCGCCCAGCGCGCGGTTACCGAGCACAAGATCAACGAGGACGTGGTGGTGCCGGTGAGCCGCCTGCCCGAACTGGTCGCCGGCGCGCAGGCGCTCGCCGCCAGGCACGCGGTGCCGATGGTGTGCTTCGGCCACGCCGGCAACGGCAACCTGCACGTGAACCTGCTGCCTCGCGACGTCGACGAGATCGAACGCGGCTACACCGCGCTGCCCGAACTGTTCGCCCTGGTGATCGCGCTGGGCGGCACGCTGTCGGGCGAACACGGCATCGGCGTGGTGAAGCGCGACTACCTGCCGCTGGCGCTGGGCGAGTCGACCATCGCGCTGATGCGCTCGGTCAAGGCCGCGTTCGATCCGGACGGCATCCTCAATCCGGGCAAGGTGGTTTGAGGGCCGGGAATGGGGAATAGGGAATAGGGAATGGAGAAGAAAAGAAAGCTGGGCCCGATGCAGCAACAGCGCGACATGGATGCCTTGCTGGCGGAGATCCGCTGCGGGCACACCTGCGCGATGCAGCAGCCGCCGGGGCGGCGGCCGGTGCTGCAGGCGTCGACCCGGTCGCGCTTGCTGATCGTCAGCCAGGCGCCGGGGCGCAAGGTGGAGGAAAGCGGCATTCCGTTCGACGACGTCAGCGGCGAGCGCCTGCGCGACTGGCTGCAGATCGATCGCGCCACCTTCTACGACGCCGATCGCGTGGCGATCGTGCCGATGGATTTCTGTTTCCCGGGCAAGGGCAGGAGCGGCGACCTGCCGCCGCGACCGGCGTGCGCCGCGATCTGGCATCCGCGCCTGTTTTCGCTGCTCACCGGCGTGCAACTGACCCTGGCCATCGGGCAATACGCCCAGGTCGGCATGCTCGGCGACGCGCGCGACGCCACGCTCACCGACACCGTGCGCAACTGGCGCACCCACCTGGCCCGCAACGTGCTGCCGCTGCCCCACCCGAGTCCGCGCAACCGGCCGTGGGTGATGCACAACCCGTGGTTCGAGGCCGAGCTGCTGCCGGTGCTGCGCCAGCGCGTGGCCGATGTGCTGGCCGTGCCGGGGTGAGCGACCGGAACGAGCTGCCGCATTGCACCTTGCCGCCCGGCGCCGGCGTCGTCTAACCTGCCCCGCTACAACATTGTGGCCACGGGGCCGACCCCGGCCTTGCAGGGGAATCCTCGTTCATGAGCCTCAAGCTCCGTCTCACCGTACTCAATTTCTTCCAGTACTACATCTGGGGCGCGTGGCTGCTGACCATCGGCACCTGGTGGTTCCAGACCCAGCACTGGTCGGGCACCAGCTTCGGCGCGATCTTCTCGACCATGGGCATCGCCTCGCTGTTCATGCCCTCGCTGGTCGGCATCGTGGCGGACAAGTGGATCAACGCCGAACGCCTGTACGGCATCCTGCAGATCTGCGGCGCCGCGGTGCTGTTCTCGATCCCGCACGTGCGTGATCCCGAGCAGATGTTCTGGGTGATGCTGTTGAACATGTGCTTCTACATGCCGACCATCTCGCTGGCGATCACGGTGACCTACAACGCGCTGAAGCAGGACGGCCTGGACGTGGTGAACACGTATCCACCGATCCGCGTGTGGGGCACGATCGGCTTCATCGCCGCCACCTGGACCACCAGCCTGCTCGGCTTCAAGGCCTCGCCCGCCCAGTTCCACGTGGCCGCGGCCGCCTCGCTGCTGCTGGGCCTGTATGCGTTCACCCTGCCCAAGTGCCCGCCGCGGCTGCGCGCCGCGGAAGGCCGCGGCCTCGCCGACCGGCTGGGACTGACCTCGTTCACCCTGTTCAAGAACCGCAACATGGCGGTGTTCTTCATCTTCGCGATGTTGCTGGGCGCGGCGCTGCAGCTGACCAACGCCTATGGCGACGCCTTCCTCAGCGACTTCGTCAAGGTGCCGGCGTACGCCAACCTGCTGGCGGTGAAGTACTCCACCATCATCATCTCGATCTCGCAGTTCTCCGAAACCGCCTTCATCCTGACCATCCCGTTCTTCCTGAAGCGCTTCGGCATCAAGGCGGTGATGACGATGAGCATGCTGGCCTGGGTGCTGCGCTTCGGCCTGTTCGCGTTCGGCGACCCGGCCGGCGGACTGTGGATGATCGTGCTCTCGTGCATCATCTACGGCATGGCCTTCGACTTCTTCAACATCTCGGGCTCCCTGTTCGTGGAAAGCCAGGCCGACCCGAAGATCCGCGCCAGCGCCCAGGGCCTGTTCATGCTGATGACCAACGGCATCGGCGCGGTGCTGGGCAGCCTGATCGCCGGCTTCGTGATCGACCACTTCTTCACCAACCACCAGTGCGACGACACCGTGGCGATCTGCAAGGACTGGCCCGGCATCTGGCTGGCCTTCGCCGGCTATTCGCTGGTGATGGCGCTGCTGTTCGTGCCGCTGTTCAAGCACCGGCACGACCGCGGGGCCGCGCAGCGGGCGGTGCCTACGCACTGAGCGCCGCGTCGCGGCAGCCGTGGGCCGCTACAATGCGCCGATGCGCATTGGCCCGTACCTCATCGACCCGCCCGTGGTGCTCGCCCCGATGGCCGGCGTCACCGACAAGCCGTTCCGGCTGCTGTGCAAGCGGCTGGGCGCGGGCCTGGCCGTGTCGGAGATGACCAATGCCGACCCGCGGCTGTGGCATACGCGCAAGTCGCTGCGGCGGATGGACCACGAGGGCGAGCCCGAGCCGGTCAGCGTGCAGATCGCCGGCTACGACCCGGCGATGCTGGCCGAGGCGGCGCGCTTCAACGTGGCCAACGGCGCGCAGATCATCGACATCAACATGGGCTGCCCGGCCAAGAAGGTGTGCAACGTGTGGTCGGGCTCCGCCCTGCTGCAGGACGAGCCGCTGGTGGCGCGCATCGTCAAGGCGGTGGTCGACGCCGTCGAGGTGCCGGTGACGCTGAAGATCCGCACCGGCTGGGATCGGCAGAACCGCAACGCGCTGAACATCGCCCGCATCGCCCAGGACAACGGCATCGCCGCGCTGGCCGTGCACGGGCGTACCCGCGCCGACAAGTACGAGGGCGAAGCCGAGTACGCCACCATCGCCGCGGTGAAGGCCGCCGTGCGCATTCCGGTGCTGGCCAATGGCGACGTCAACACGCCGCAGCAGGCCAGGCACGTGCTGGACGCCACCGGCGCCGACGCGCTGATGATCGGCCGCGGCGCCCAGGGCCGACCGTGGATCTTCCGCGAGGTCGCCCATTATCTCGCCACCGGCGAGTTGCTGGCCGAGCCGGAGCCGGCCGAAGTCGGCAGCATCCTGCTCGGCCACCTCGAACAGCTGTACGCGTTCTACGGCGAACAGGCCGGCGTGCGCATCGCGCGCAAGCACCTGGGCTGGTACGCGAAGGATCGGCCGGAAAACGCCGCGTTCCGGCAGGTGGTCAACCGGGCGGAAACTGTCCACGAACAGTTGCGGCTGACCCGCGATTATTTCGCGGCGCTTGCTGCCGGCGACCGGCTGGCCGCCTGAACCCGCGGCCGTCCAGACGGCTGAACACGCGCCTAACCCCGCAGGGACGGGAATCGGCGCAAGCTGCAAAACCCGGAGCGGGGATGTATCATGCCCGACTTCATTTATCTTTCTATCCGAACAAAGGGATATAAACCGCGATGTCCAACTACCTGTTCACCTCCGAATCGGTCTCCGAAGGCCATCCGGACAAAGTCGCCGACCAGATCTCCGACGCCGTCCTCGACGCGATCGTCGCGCAGGACCCGCGCGCCCGCGTGGCCTGCGAAACCATGGTCAAGACCGGCGTGGCGATCGTGGCCGGCGAGATCACCACCGATGCGTGGATCGACCTGGAAGCGATCACCCGCAAGGTGATCCTGGACATCGGCTACGACTCCAGCGACGTCGGCTTCGACGGCGCCACCTGCGGCGTGATCAACCTGATCGGCAAGCAGTCGCCCGACATCAACCAGGGCGTGGACCGCAAGAAGCCGGAAGAACAGGGCGCGGGCGATCAGGGCCTGATGTTCGGCTACGCGACCAATGAAACGAAGGACTTCATGCCCGCCGCGATCTACTACTCGCACCGCCTGGTCGAGCAGCAGGCCAAGGTGCGCAAGAAGAAGAACTCGCCGCTGCCGTGGCTGCGCCCGGACGCCAAGAGCCAGGTCACCCTGCGCTACGAGAACGGCATCGCCACCGCGATCGACGCCGTGGTGCTGTCGACCCAGCACGACCCGAGCGTGAAGCAGAAGGACCTGATCGAGGCCGTGCGCGAGGAAATCCTCAAGCCGGTGCTGCCGGCCAAGCTGCTGCACAAGGGCACCAAGTTCCACATCAACCCGACCGGCAAGTTCGTGATCGGCGGGCCGGTGGGCGACTGCGGCCTGACCGGCCGCAAGATCATCGTGGACACCTACGGCGGCTGGGCCCGTCACGGTGGCGGCGCGTTCTCGGGCAAGGACCCGTCCAAGGTCGACCGTTCGGCCGCCTACGCCGCGCGCTACGTGGCCAAGAACATCGTGGCCGCCGGCATCGCCGACCGCTGCGAGGTGCAGGTGAGCTACGCGATCGGCGTGGCGCATCCCACCTCGATCTCGGTGACCACCTTCGGCACCGGCAAGATCAGCGACGAAAAGATCGAGAAGCTGATCCGCAAGCACTTCGACCTGCGTCCGTTCGGCATCCTGCAGATGCTCGACCTGATCCACCCGATGTACCAGCAGACCGCCAGCTACGGCCACTTCGGGCGCACTCCGCGCGACCTGGTCGACGCCAACGGCAACAAGTTCACCTCGTTCTCGTGGGAAAAGACCGACCGCGCCGAGGCGCTGCGCAAGGATGCGAAGCTGAAGTAGGCCTCGCCACGCCATCCAGGGAAACGGGCCGCCCAGTGCGGCCCGTTTCTTTTGGAGCCATCCCGACGCAAGCAAGGACGCGGCTACCGCTACAATGGGCGGATGTCTCTTATCCAATTGCAACGCGTCGACTTCAGCATCGGCGGCCCACTCCTGCTCGAACACGTCGATCTGTCGATTGAGGCGAACGAGCGGGTCTGCATCGTCGGTCGCAACGGCGAAGGCAAATCCACCCTGATGAAGCTGATCGCCGGCGAGTTGCATGCCGACGACGGCGAGGTGCGCGTGCAGAACGGCATCGTGGTGGCGCGGATGGCGCAGGAGGTGCCGCACGGCACCGAAGGCAGCGTGTTCGACGTGGTCGCCGAGGGCTTGGGCGACCTGGGCCGGCTGCTGGCGCGTTATCACCACCTGCTCGACACCGGCGATTTCGACGCGCTGGGTGACGTGCAGCACGAGATCGAGGCGCAGCACGGCTGGGACCTGGACCGCCGCGTCAGCGACGTGATCACCCAGCTGGAACTGCCCGGCGAGACCGACTTCGCCGCGCTTTCCGGCGGCATGAAGCGCCGCGTGCTGCTGGCCCAGGCGCTGGTACGCAAGCCGGACGTGTTGCTGCTGGACGAGCCGACCAACCACCTGGACATCGAGGCGATCGGCTGGCTGGAAAGCTTCCTCAAGCAGTTCGCCGGCAGCATCATCTTCGTCACCCATGACCGCAGCTTCCTGCGCGCGCTGGCCACGCGCATCGTCGAGATCGATCGCGGCCAGCTCACCGACTGGCCGGGCGATTACGACAACTACCTGCGCCGCCGCGAGGAGCGCCTGCACGCCGAAGCGCAGGCCAACGCGCTGTTCGACAAGAAGCTGGCGCAGGAGGAAGTGTGGATTCGCCAGGGCATCAAGGCCCGGCGCACCCGCAACGAGGGCCGCGTGCGCGCGCTGAAGGCGCTGCGCAACGAGCGCGCCGAGCGGCGCAACCTGGGCGGCAACGTGAAGATGACCGCCGCCAACGCGCAGACGTCCGGCAAGAAGGTGATCGACCTCAAGCACGTGCACCAGGCCTACGACGGCCGGGTACTGATCGACGACCTCTCGACCACCATCCTGCGCGGCGACCGCATCGGCATCATCGGCCCCAACGGCGCCGGCAAGAGCACCCTGCTGAAGATCATGCTGGGGGAACTGACACCACTGCGCGGCACGGCCGAGCTGGGCACGTCGATCCAGATCGCCTACTTCGACCAGCACCGGCTGCAGCTCAACGACTCGCTCAACGCGCTGGACAACGTGGCCGAAGGCCGCGAGTTCATCGAGCTCAATGGCCAGCGCAAGCACATCATCGGCTACCTGCAGGATTTCCTGTTCTCGCCCGAACGCGCCCGCGCGCCGATCACCCGCCTGTCCGGCGGCGAACGCAACCGCCTGCTGCTGGCCAAACTGTTCGCCCAGCCGTCCAACCTGCTGGTGATGGACGAACCGACCAACGACCTCGACGTGGAAACACTCGAACTGCTGGAAGAGTTGCTGACCGACTACCAGGGCACCTTGCTGCTGGTTTCGCATGACCGCGCCTTCCTCGACAACGTGGTGTCCAGCACCCTGGTGCTGGAGGGCGAGGGCCGGATCGGCGAATACGTGGGCGGCTACAGCGACTGGCTGCGCCAGCGGCCGGCTCCGCGCGGCACCACCGCAACCGGCAAGTCCCCTGCCCCGGCCCCAGCCGCACCGCCAGTGGCGAAGCGCAAGCGCAGCTTCAAGGAACAGCACGAGCTGGAGCAGTTGCCCAAGCGCATCGAGCAACTGGAAACCGACATCGCCACGCGCACCGCCGCGATGAACGAGCCCGCATTCTTCCAGCAGGACAGCGCGGCCATCGTCAAGGCCAACGAGGCCCTGGTGGCGGTGCAGGCGGAACTCGACGCGGCCTATGCGCGCTGGTCGGAGCTGGACGACTGATTGGGGTTTGGGGGAAGAGCTTCCCCCCATCCGCCCTTCGGGCACCTTCCCCCGCAGGCGGGGGAAGGGAGCATGCGTCGGGGCCCCACCGCTTCCTTCCCCCGTGCAACGGGGGAAGGTGCCCGAAGGGCGGATGGGGGCCGCCGCTTCCCCGTCGTATCATCCGCTGACTCATTCGCGGACCTCGCCATGTACACGCTCTACTACTCCCCCGGTGCGGCCAGCATGCTGGTGCATCTGGTGTTGCTCGAAATCGGCGCGCCGCACCTGCTGGAGCGCGTGGACCTGGACGCCGGCCAGCAGCGCAGCGCGGCCTATCTCGCACTGAACCCGAACGGCGTGGTGCCGACCCTGGTCATCGACGGCGTGCCGCATGGCGAAGCGGCGGCACTGGCGATGCTGCTGGCCGAACGCCATCCCGAGGCCGCGCTGGCGCCTACGCCGGCCAGCGCGCAACGTGCCGACTGCCTGCAGCGGATGTTCCACCTGGCCAATGCGCTGCAGCCGTTGTTCCGCCAGTGGTTCTACCCCGGCGACCACCTGCCTGACGCCAGCGATACCGTGAAGGAAGCCGCGCGCATCGGCATCGAGAAGTGCTGGTCGCAGCTCGACGCCCACCTCGCCGCGCATGGCCCGTACATGCTGGGCGAGCGCTTCGGCATCGTCGATCTCTACGCCCTGATGCTGATGCGCTGGTCGCGCAACATGCCGAAGCCCGCGACGAGCTGGCCGCATCTGGCCGCACTGGCCACGCGACTGAAGGGCCGTCCGTCGTGGAAGCAGCTCTGTGAGGTTGAAGGCCTGGTCGAGTGGGCCTGAGCGGATGAGCGATACCCCCGGCGCCGACGCCTGGGCGGTCTACCTGCTCGAATGCGCTGATGGCCGCGTCTACACCGGCATCGCCCGCGATCCGGAACAACGCTACGCGAAGCACCTCGCCGGCAAGGGTGCCCGCTTCACCCGTTCCAATCCGCCGCGGCAGTTGCTGGGCTGGGTGTGGGTTGCCAGCCATGGCGACGCGCTGCGGCTGGAGATGGCCTGGAAGCGCCTGCCGCGGGCGCAACGCATCGCGGCGCTGCGGGAAGGCATGACGCGCACGAACGCGTGCTAGCATCAGCCGTGAAGGGGAGTAGCTCCCGTTCGCTGTCACCGTCAATACGGGCTTGACCCCGGTGCAGCGGCAAACCGCCAGGTTTGCGAGCAAGACCTTCGCCGTCCCACGGCGAAGCTGCGTCCATCACGAACGCCTTTGACGCCGTGGCTCCACCGCGTGACCAGCCTGTCCTGCAGCCACCCACCTCAAAGAGATCCCCATGGAATCACTGGCCAATCCCGAAATCTGGATCGCCCTCGCGACGCTGACCGCACTGGAGCTGGTGCTCGGCATCGACAACATCATTTTCATCTCGATCCTGGCGGGCAAGCTTCCGCCGGAGCAACGGGACAAGGCGCGCCGCCTCGGCATCGTGCTGGCCGCGATCACCCGGCTGGGCCTGTTGATGGCGATCGCCTGGATCGTCGGGCTGACCGCGCCGCTGTTCTCGCTGTTCGGCCACGCCTTCTCGTGGCGTGACCTGATCCTGGTCGGCGGCGGCCTGTTCCTGATCGGCAAGGCCACCCACGAAATCCACCAGAAGCTGGAAGGCGCCAGCGAGCAGGTGACCGTGGGCGCCGCCACCGCGACGTTCGGCGGCGTGATCGTGCAGATCATGCTGCTCGACATCGTGTTCTCGCTGGACTCCATCATCACCGCGGTAGGCATGGTCGACGAGCGCTGGGTGATGGTCACCGCGATCCTCGCCTCGATCGGATTCATGCTGGCGTTTGCCCGGCCGATCGGCGAATTCGTGGAGCGCCATCCCACGGTCAAGGTGCTGGCGCTGAGCTTCCTGATCATGATCGGCCTGGTGCTGGTGGCCGATGGTTTCGGCCAGCACATTCCCAAGGGCTACATCTACGCCGCGATGGCCTTCTCGGTGTTCGTGGAGCTGATCAACCTGTGGATTCGGCGGCGCGCGAACCGGCAGGTGGCGCCGGTGGCGCTGCACGAGAAGTACACCGAAGGCGACGCCGGCTAGTCGCGCGCCAGCTCCAGCGGCAACCACAGCTGGGCGACGGCTCCGGGCGCGCCTTCGCGGGCGCCCAGGCTGACGCCGCCTTCGTGTGCTTCGGCGATCTGCCGCACCAGGGCCAGGCCGATGCCGGAGCCGCCGGGCTTGGTGGTGAAGAACGGCACGAACAGGTTGTCGCTGCCGGGCAGGCCGGGGCCATCGTCGAGGATCTCGATCAGCACACGCTCGCCCTCGCTGCGCCAGCGCATCACCACCTCGCCCTTGCCGTCGAGGCTCGCCTCGACGGCGTTGCGCAGCAGGTTGATCAGCGCCTGTTCGAGCTGGTCGGGATCGGCCTGCAGCGACAGCGGCGGCCCGTCTTCGACGCGCACGACGAGGCGCTGCTCCAGCCGCGCCACCGCCGCGATGCGCTCGGCCAGGTCGACGCTCCGCTTCTGCGGCGGCGGCAGCGCGGCCAGCTTGCTGTAGCCGGCCAGGAAACGGGCCAGCGATTCGGCGCGGTTGCCGATCACCTGCAGGCCGCCACGGGCATCCTCGCGCCAGTCGTCGGGAAGCGGTTCGCGCGCGACCAGGCTGGCCAGCGTGCCGGCCAGCGAATGGATCGACGCCAGCGAGTTGTTGACCTCGTGGCCAAGCACGCGCAGCAGCCGCTGCCAGGCCTGGCGCTCTTCCTCGCGCAGCGCGCGGCCGACGTCGTTGACGACCAGCAGCTGGCCGTTGCGACCTTCGTTGCGCAGTGGCGCGTGGCGAATCTCGAAGCGGCCGCTGCGACCGGGAAACACGTGCCGCACGACCTGCGCCGATGGCGCGGCGAGCAGCGCATCGAGGCCCAGTTCGTCCGCGCGGCGACCCATCAGCGCATGGCGCTCGCCGGTGAGCAGGCGTTGCGCGGCGGGATTGAGCAGGCGCAGGCGGACGTCGCTGTCGAACACGAACACGGCGCTATCCAGCGAGGCCAGCGTCTTGCCCAGCAGGCGCGCCGAATCCTCCGATTGCAGGCGCTCGCGCTGCAGCCGGTCGGCCAGCGCGTTGATGTCGTAGATCGCCTCGCCCAGCACGCCGCCGCTCACCCCGCGCAGGCTGTAGTCACCTTCGCGCAACGCTTCGAGCAGGCCGACCAGGGTGTATAGCGGATACACCACGCGCCGGTGCTGCCAGCGGGCGAGCATCGCGGTGAGCACCAGCACGGCGACGGCGAGCAGCCAGCACAGTTCGACCTCGGGCCGCCCCGTCAGCAGCACGATCGCCAGCGCCGCCAGTGCAGGCAACGCCACCAGCCAGCCGCCGGACAGCACGCGCCGCTCGAATGCGGGCATGCGCGCGCGGCGCCGCGATGACGCCCTGGCCACGGGTTCAGCCATCGTCGTCACTGGCGGGATCGCGCAGCGCGTGTTTTTCCATGCGCCGGTAAAGCGTCTGGCGGGTGATCCCCAGCGCATCGGCGGCATGCTGCAGGTTGCCATCGTGGCGTTCCAGCGCGCGTCGCACCAGATGCGCCTCGGCCTGGTCGATGGTCATGTCGTCGAGCTCGGTCGACGCCGCCGCCGTGCCGCCACCCGGGCCGGGACCGAAAGCCAGCGCCGAGTCGCTGACCAGATCCTGCTCGGCCAGCAGCGCGGCGCGTTCCATCAGGTGGCCCAGCTCGCGCACGTTGCCCGGCCAGCGCCAGGCCAGCAGCGCGCGCTCGGCCGACGGCGCCAGGCGCAGATCGTGACGGCCATAACGCACGGCGCTGCGTTCGAGAAAGCTGCGCGCCAGTGGCAGGATGTCGTCGCGGCGTTCGCGCAGCGGCGGCAGGCGGATTTCCAGCGTGTTGAGCCGATACAGCAGGTCCTTGCGGAAGCGCCCCGCCTCCACCTCGACGGCCAGGTCGGCATTGGTGGCCGAGACCAGCCGCACATCCGCGCTCTGCGTGCGCGAGGAACCCAGCCGCTCGAACTCGCCATCCTCCAGCACGCGCAGCAGCTTCGGCTGCTGCGAGATCGGCACGTTGCCCACTTCGTCGAGGAACAGCGTGCCGCCGTCGGCCAGCTCGTAACGGCCGATGCGTTCGCTCTTGGCGTCGGTGTACGCGCCGCGCACGTGGCCGAACATTTCCGACTCGAACACGTTCTCGGCGATGCCGCCCATGTTGACCTTGACCAGCGCCTTCGCCGCGCGTCGCGACTGCGCGTGCAGCGCCTGCGCGATGACGCCCTTGCCGGTGCCGTTCTCGCCCAGCACCAGCACGTTGGCGTCGCTGGGCGCGACCCGCGCCACCAGCTCCATCACCCGGCGCATCGCCGGCGACTCGGCGATCAACGCTTCGCCGCCACCGCGCAGCAGCGCGTTCTCCGCCTCCAGCCGGCGCTGCCGCCGCGCGCCCTCGCCCAGCGCGATCTGGGTGCGCACGATGCTGAGCACGCGCGCGTTGTCCCACGGCTTCTCGATGAAATCGCCGGCGCCGCGGCGCAGCGCATCCACCACCAGCGGCACGTTGCCCCACGCGGTCATCACCACCACCGGCAGCTCCGGCACGTGCTGGCGCAACGCATCGAGCAGGGCCAGGCCTTCCTCGCCCGAGGTGGTGTCGCGGGTGTAGTTGAGGTCGATCAGCGCGCAGCTGAAATCGCGCTGGCGCACCGCTTCCAGCGCGGCCGCCGGGCCGTCGACGCCCACGCTGGCGAAGCCCTCGGACTTCAGCAGCAGGCGCAAGGCTTCGCGCACGTCGGCCTGGTCGTCGACCAGCAGGACGGTGGGATTCGATTCGCGTGTCATGTCGTTCCGTTCACGGGTTCAGCAAAGCATATCGGCTCCGGCGCGCAGGAGCGCATCAGTCGTAGCGCAGCGCAATGGCCGGCGCCACGCGCAGCGCGCGAATCATCGGCAGCAGTGACGCAAACATCGCCACCAGCGCCACCACCAGCAGCACCGGCACGAACACCCGCATGTCATGCGCCTGCGTGTGCAGGTTGGGGTCGGCCAGCAGGCCCGACCACGGCCACGCCAGCAGCAGGCCGATGCCCAGCCCGAGGCCCAGTTGCCACAGCAACTGCCGCGCGACCTCGCGCACGATCGCGGCGTTGCCCGCACCGATCGCGCGGCGTATCCCGAATTCCCGCGTGCGCTGCGCCACCGAAAAGGCCAGCACGCCATACAGTCCGGCGGCCGCGAGGAGCAGCGCGATCAGACCAAGCGCGCTGAACACCTGGGTCAGCACCAGCAAGCCGATCCGTCCGGAAGCCATCAGGTGCGACTGGCTGTGCACGTAGTGCACGGCGGCCTGCGCATCCACGCTGCGCACCAGCGCCGTGAGGCGCGGCCCGTAGGCATGGGCATCCGCCCGCGTGCGCACGGCCAGGCCAACGGCGGCCAGCGGCGACATTCCTTGCGATTGCTGCAGCGGCACCAGGAATCCCGGCACCGATCGCTCCATCTGGGTATCCAGTTGCAGCGGCTCGATCACGCCGATCACGGTGACGGTGGTCGCCCACGGCTGCTCGGGATAGAGCACCAGCGATTGGCCCACCGCCTCCTGGCCAGGCCACAGTGCGACGGCGGTCTTGTGATCGATCACCGCGACCGGCTGGCTGTCGGCACGATCGCGCGTATCGAAGAACCGGCCGGACAGCAGGTGCACGCCGTAGGTGTCGAGGAAGTGCCCGTCGACGATACCCATCTGCGCTTCGGTCCAGCCGCCGGACGGACGCGAGCGTCCCTTCGCGCCGATCATTTCGTGGCTGCCCAGCCGCGCGCCGGGCACGGTGTTGGCCACCGTGGCATCCAGCACCTGCGGGTCCGCGCGCAGGCGTTCGGCCAGCGTGCTGAAGAAGCGGATGCGCTGCTCGTCCTTCGCATACGCTTTCGGCGGCAGCGCCACCTCGGCGGTCAGCACATGGCTGGCATCGCCACCGCCGGCCGCGGGCACCGCCAGCAGCTGGTTCAGCGAGCGCACGAAGGTGCCGGCGCCGACCAGCAGGACCACGGTCAGCACGATTTCCATCACCACCAGGCTTTTGGCGATACGCGCGAACGCGCCGCCCGATCCCTTGCTGCCTTCGCGCAACGCATCCTGCATGTCGGCGTGCGAGGCGCGCCACGCCGGTATCAGTCCGGCCAGCGCCGTGGTGAAAAACGCCACGGCGACAGCGAACATCAGCACGCCGCCGCTGATGCCGAAGTGCTGGAAGCCGGGAGCCTGCCGGTCCGCCGTCATGTAGGCGGAAATGATCCAGCGATTGCCCCAGTGCACGATCGGCAGCGCCAGGGCCAGCGACATCATGCCGAGCATCAGGCTCTCCGCCAGCACGCCAAGCATCAGCCGGCCACGGCTGCTGCCCAGCGCACTGCGCAAGGCCAGCTCGCGACGCCGGCTCAGGGTCTGCACCAGTTGCAAATTGGCCACGTTGACGCAGGCCAGCAGCAACACCAGCGCGGCGGCGGCGAACATCAGCCAGACCCAGCGCAGCATGTCTTCGGGTGCAAAACTCACCGCCAGCGGCTTGGCCGTCAGGGCCTGCTGCATCTGCCACGACCTCGACCGCTGCCGCAGCTGGCCGTCCAGCGCAAGCAGCTGCGAACGCGCCTGGACCAGGCTGACACCGGGCTCGAGCCGCCCGACCATGTACACGGAATCGTGCTGCCCTGCGCGAGGTTGCAGCGGCATCCACAGCTGGCTGACACCCGGAAAGCCGAACGCCGCCGGCAGCACGCCGACCACCGTCGCCCACTCGCCATTGACGCGCACGGCACGCCCGATCACCGCGGGGTCGGCGTCGAACTCGTGCCGCCACAAGGTCTCGCCGATCAATACCACCGGGGCGGCGTCGGGCACGTCGTCCGCCGCGCCGAAGCCGCGCCCCAGCAACGGCTTGACGCCGAGCAGATCCATCATCGACGAGGTCCACAAGGTGCCGCTGTAAAAACTGGTGCCGTTGCCATGGTCCATGCCCAGGCCGACCGGTGCATAGGCGCCATCCTCATCCAGTCCCTGCAGTCGGCCATGCAGGTCGAGGTACTGGCTGCTCTCGATATCGCCGATGCCGCTGCCGTTGTCGTGCACCTCGCCGATCGCCAGCAGCCGATCGGCATGCGGGAACGGCAACGGCTGCAGGACCAGGGTGTCGATCAGGCTGAACAGAAACAGCAGCACGCCCAGGCCGACACCCAGCATGCCGGTCGACAGACAGGTGTAACCCGGCCGCGCCAGCAACCGCCGCCATGCACCGCGAAATTCGCGCACGATCATTCCCTGCTCCCCCGCAACGCGCGCATCGGATGAACACGGCCGGCACGCAGCGCCGGCACCAGGCAGGCCAGCACACCGGCCACGGCCAGCACCGCGCAGACGCCGCCGATGGCCACCGGGTCGACCGCGCCGCGGCCGATGTCTTCGAGCACCGCGCGCAGCACGCCGGACAGTCCCAGCGCGAGGCCGACGCCCAGCACCAGGCCAAGCCCGATCTGCCACAGCCCGCCGCGCAGCACCAGTCGCATCAAGCGCCATGGCGAGGCGCCCAGCGCGCTGCGCACGCCGAACTCGCGTTCGCGGGCGGCCACCGCCACCGCCATCACCGCGTACATGCCGGCCGCGGCGAGCAGCAGCGCCAGCGCGGCGAAGATGCCGACCAACAACAGGTTGAGGCGCATGTCCGCAGTGGTGCTGCGCACGATGCCCTGCATGCTGCGTACGTTGGCGATCGGCTGGTTCGGCGCGACGGCGGTCACCGCCGCCGCCAGCGCATCGCGCCACGCGTTCGGGTCGCCATGGCCGCGCAGCGCGAAGCGCATCGGTTCGAAGCTGCGGAAAATCGCCATGGCGTTGTCGGTCATCTGCGCCAGCGGCACGTACAGCACTTCCGGCTGTTCTTCCAGCGGACCGAACTGGTTGGTGTCACCGACCACGCCCACGATCCGCGCCGACCACAGTCCGGCATGGTCGCCGCGCTCACCGCGCTGGATCAGCTTGCCGAGGGCCTGGCCGCCATAGTGCTTCTGCGCCATCGCCCGGTTGATGATCGCCACCGGCTCGCCGCCGCGGATATCGTTGCGACCGAACGTGCGCCCCTCATGCGTGGCGATGCCGAACAGCGCGAAGAAGTCGGGGTCGACGCCGCGGTACTGCGTGTTGAACATCTCCCCGCTACCGGGCAGGTGCAGGCCGCCGAGGTTGAACTGGCCACTCCACAGGTCCGCCGGAAGATTGGTGGTGGAGGTCACCGTGGTCACGCCGGGTATCGCGCGCAGACGTTCAAGCACGCGCGTCGACAGGCGCTCCACCGCGGCGGCGTCGGGATAGTCGGCCAGCACCGGCGCCAGCTCGAAGGTGAGGATGCCGTCGCTGTCGAAACCCAGCGGCGTGCGCGCGGCGTCGTACAGCGTGTGCAGGAACAGGCCCGCGGCACTGAGCAGCGCGGTCGCCAGCGCCACCTGGGCCACCACCAGCACGCGGCCCAGCCGACCGCTGTGCGGGCCCAGCCCGCTGCGTCCGCCTTCGCGCAGTTCGTCGATCCCGGTGACGCGGCGCCCGCGCCACAGACCCAGCGCCGCGGCCAGCAGCGCACCGCCCAGCCCGACCAGCAGGGCCAGCAGCCATGTCGCGGCATCGAAATGCAGCCGACCATTCGGCAACCACTCCGCCGGCATGTGGCTTTGCAAGGCGCCAAGGCCGATCATCGCCAGCAGCATGCCGACCAGCGCACCGGCGACGCCGACCAGCAGCGCTTCGGCCAGCGCCGGCAATGCCAGCCGCGACATCGGCGCGCCCAGTGCACCGCGCACCGCGGCATCGTGGCTGCGCGACAGCGCACGCAGCAGCATCAGGTTGGTCAGGTTGACCAGGGCGATCAGCAACACGAACAGTGCACTGGCGAGGAACAGCGTCAGCACGTGGCCGGCATCGGCATGCTGCCAGGCACTGAACGGCTGCGCGCCGAAGTGGGCACGCCTCCAGTCATCGTTGCCCAGCGCGACGTACATCGCGTGCAGGCGCGTGTCGACCTCGGCCGCCACCGTGGCGGCGGCCACACCGGCGTTGGGGCGCAGCAGCGCCATGTAGTTGGTGCCGTCATTGACGGTGTTCGGCGGCAGCGCGGCGGGCAACACCACGTCGCCCGCGAAGCCCAGCGCGGCGAAGTCTTGCGGCAACACGCCGACGATGGTGCGCGGCGTGCCTTCGATCGAAATGCTGCGGCCGATCACGCCGGCGTCGCCGCCATAACGGCGCTGCCAGAAACCGTGGCCCAGGATCACCACCTGCGGCCCGTGCGGCCGGTCCTCCTCGGCGCTGAAGTTGCGACCAAGCTGCAGGGACAGACCGACCGTCGGCAGCAGGCCGCGATCGGCGTAGCTCGCCGGCACCAGCTCCGGCTGGCCGCCACCGGCGATGTTCAACTTCGGGCCATCCTGGATCAGGCCGAGCGATTGCACGCCTTCCAGCGACTGCATGTGCTGGTACTGCTGCGGCGACACCGCGCTGACATGGTCGCCGTTCCAGGGACCGGCCACCAGCAGCCGCGAGGCCTGCGGCACCGGCAGCGGCTGCAGCAGCACCTGGTCGATCAGGGTGAACACCGCGGCAGTGCTGCCGACCCCCAGCGCCAGCACGCCGGCCGCCAGGAGCAGGAAACCGGGACGCCGCAGACTCGCGCGCCAGGCACGCCAGATTTCCGCCAGCCAGATGTTCATCGCCAAAGCTCCCGCGTCATGTGCTTCATCGTCGCTACTCTCCGCGCAAGGCGCGCATGGGATGGGTTCGACCGGCGCGCAGCGCCGGCACCAGGCAGGCCAGCAGACCGGCGAAGGCCAGCACCACGCACACGCCGGCCAGCGCCCACGGATCGAAGGCGCGGCGACCGAGCTGCTCGATCAGCGCGCGCAACAGGCGGGTGAACACCAGCGCCATGCCGACGCCCAGCACCAGCCCCGCCGCGATCTGCAGCAGGCCGCCACGCAGCACCATGGCGACCAGCCGCGAAGGCTGCGCACCGAGCGCCATGCGCACGCCGAATTCGCGTTCGCGCGCGGCCACCGCCACCGCCATCACCGCATACAACCCGGCCGCGGCCAGCAGCAGCGCCAACGTGGCGAATACGCCGATCAACAGCAGGTTCAGTCGCGCGTCGGCGGTGGTCTGCTCGACAATGCTGCGCATGCTGCGCAGCCTGGCGATGGGTTGCTCGGGCGCCACCGCAGCCGCCGCCTCGCGCACGCCGGCGCGCCAGTCATCCGGATTGCCGTGGCCGCGCACCGCGAAACGCAGCGGTTCCAGCTCGCGGAAGATCGCCATCGTGGGCGCCGGCAGTTGCGCCAGCGGCAGGTACACCACCGGCAGCGGCGGATGCAGCGGGCCGCTCTGCCAGGTGCGGGGCACCACGCCGACGATGCGCATGGGCACCGGTGCCGCATTGCTCACCTCGATGTCGAGCTGCTGGCCCAGCGCGCGACCGTGATACCACTGGTCGGCCAGATCCTGGCTGACGATCGCCACCGGCGCACCGCCTTGCTGGTCCGTCAGCGCGAAGTCGCGTCCCTCGCGCAGGTGCATACCGAACACGTTGAAATAGTCCGTGCCGATGCCCTTCACCTGCGACTGGAATTCACCGCCCGTGGGCGTGCGCATGCCGTTGTTGAACGAGCCGAAGATGTCGTCGCTGGTGGGCAGGTTGGTGGTCACCGCCGCGGCGCTCACGCCGGGCAGGATGCGCAGGCGCTCGACCAGTTGCCGGGTCATGGCCAGCATCGACGCGGTGTCCGGATAGTGGCCTTTCACCGGCGCCAGTTCGAACGTGAGCACGCCGGTTTCCGTGTAGCCCAGCGGCTGCCGCGAGGCATCGCCGATGGCGCGCACGAGCAGGCCGGCGGCGCACAGCAGCACGGTCGCCAGCGCCACCTGCGCCACCACCAGGCCGCGGCTCAGGCGGCCACGGTCGATGCCGACGCCGCTACGCCCGCCTTCGCGCAATGCCTCGACACTGGCCACGCCCCGGCTGCGCAGCACGCCGAACGCGGCCGCCAGCACCGCGCCCAGCAACCCCATGCCGAAAGCGAGCTGCCAAGCCGTGGCGCCCACCTGCACCTGGCCGCCCCAGCGCCACGAAGCGGGAATGGCCCCCTGCAGCAAGGCCAGCCCGACCAGCGCCAGCGCCATGCCCGCCAACGCCGCCACGACACCGATGAGCAGGCCTTCGGCCAGCGCCGGCAGCAGGCTGCGCCACCATGACGCGCCCAGTGCATGGCGTACCGCCACGTCATGCTGACGCGCCAGCGCGCGCAGCATCATCAGGTTGGCCAGATTGACCAGGGCGATCAGCAACACCAGCGCCGCGCTGGCGAGGAACAGCAGCAGCAACGGCCGTGCCTCCTGCTGGAACGCGGCGGCATAGCCTTGCGCGCCGAAGCGCGGCTTCTTCCAGTTGCCGCCCATGCCCATGTCGCGAAACATCGTGCGCTCGGCGGCATCCACCTGCGCCGACGCGGTGGCGATGTCCACGCCATCGGCCAGCCGCGCGATCACCTGGTGGCCGTTGTGGTTGTAGTCGCGGCTCACCGCCGGCAACGCACTCGGCAGCACCACGTCGCCCGGCCCCAGCAAGGTGTTGAAGGCCGCCGGCAGCACACCCACGATGGTGTGGGGCACGCCCTCCACTTTCAGCATGCGGCCCACCACGCCCGGGTCGCCCGCGTAGGCACGTTGCCACAGCCCATGACCGAGCAGCACCGCCTTCGGCCCGTTCGGGCGATCCTCTTCCACGCTGAAATTGCGGCCCAGCGCGGGATGCAGCGCCAGCGTGGGCAACAGGCCGCGATCCATCTCGATCAGCGGCACCTGCGACGGCGCGCCCGCTCCGGCGATGTTCGCCGCGGTACCCATGTGCACCAGCCCCATCGACGCCAGCCCCGCCGGTGCCGCCAGCGACTGGTACTCGTGCGGCGAGATGGAGCCGACCTGCGCGTTGCCGTGCAGGGGTCCGATCACCACCAGCCGGTCCGCCTGGGGCGCCGGCAACGGGCGCCACAAGGTGTTGGCGATCAGCACGAACACCGCCACGCTGGCGCCGATGCCCAGCGCCAGCACGCCGCTCGCCAGCAGCATGAAGCCGGGCCGGCGCAGGCTGCCGCGCCACGCGCGGAGGATTTCGGCAAGCCAGATACTCATGCGGACATTCCCCTGCGCCAGCCGTCGGTGACTCGGGAGAGAAACGGCATCGGGTCCTGCGACGTGACATCCACGGATCAATCCCCCTGAAGAACGCGCATCGGTTGCACCCGGCCTGCACGCAGGGCGGGCGAGAGGCAGGCAAGCACGCCGAAGGCCAGCAACAGCACGCAGATGCCGCCTGCGATCCATGGGCCGAGCAGCGCATGTGAGCCGAGTTGTGCGAACGAGGCCGCGAATATCCGCGGGAAGGCGGCGGCCAGGGCCAGCCCCAGCACCAGGCCGATCACGATCTGGGCCATCCCGCCGCGCAGCACCAGCGCGGCCAGTCTTGCCGGCGACGCGCCCAGGGCGGAGCGCACGCCCAACTCGTGTTCGCGCGCCGCCACCGCGACCGACATCACCGCGTAGAGGCCGACTCCGGCGAGCAGCAAGGCCATCGTCGCGAATACACCGCAGATCCAGATGCCGGTCTGCGCGCCACCTGATGCCTCGGCAACGATCGAACGCATGCTGCGCACCTGCGCGATCGGCTGCTGCGGCGCCACCGCGGCGATGACTTCGCGCAGTGCCTTGCCGTAGCCGGCGGCATCGCCGCGCACGCGCAAGGCGAAATGCATCGACTCGTTGCTGCGGAAGCCGGCCATCAGCGCATCGGGCATCTGCGCCAGCGGCACGTAAAGTTCCGCCGGCATCTTCGAATCGTCGCCCGGCGGGTAGGTGTCATCGACCACGCCCACGATGCGTGCCGTCCACGGCTTGCCCGGATGCACCGAGTCGTCCATCTGCACCTGCTGGCCCAGCGCCTTCCCGCCATACATCCGCTCGGCCATGGTTTGGCCGATGACGGCCACGGCCTCGCTGCCGCGTCCCTCCTGTGGCGTGAACAGGCGGCCACGCTGCAAGTGGATGCCGAACACCCGGAAATAATCCGCGCCCACAGCGCGATAGAGGACGAACGCCGGCGCGTCGCCGTGCGCGTGTGCGGCGATGCCGAAGGAACCGAGGTAATCGTCCACCGGCAGGCTGGTGGACGCCGTGGCGTCAAGCACGCCAGGCAGCTGGCGCATGCGCTCGACCAGCCGTTGCGACAGCGCCGTCACCGCCTGTACATCCGGGTAGTCGGCCTGTACCGGAGCGAGCGCAACCGTCGCCACGTTGGTGTCGTCGAAGCCCCATGGCGCGCGTGCATCGTCCCAGGACTTGCGCAGGAAAATCCCGCAGGCACCCAGCAGCACCACCGTCAGTGTTACCTGCGCGATCACCAGTGCGCGGCTGAGCCGGCCCTGGTAATGCGTGGCGCCGCTGCGGCCGCCCTCGCGCAGGTCGTCGAAGGAAACGATGGCGCGGGCACGCCACAGGCCCAGCGCCGCCGATGCCAGCGTCGACAGCAGCGATACCAGCACCACCAGCAGCAGCGTGTGCGTCCCCAGATGCAGCTCGCCGCCGACGGCTTCCGGCGGAATGATGCTGCGCAACGCCGCCACGCCCACCAGCGTCAACAACACGCCGAAGCCGGCACCCAACACACCCACCAGCAGGCTTTCGACGAGCAGCGGCGCACCCTGACGCCAGCGCGGCGCGCCCAGCGCACTGCGCACCGCGGTGTCGCGCTGCCGTGCCAGTGCGCGCAGCAGCAACAGGTTCGCCTGGTTGACCAGGGCGATCAGCAAGACCAGCAGCGCGCTGGCCTGGAACAGCACCAGCACGCGAGCACCCTGCACGTGCAAGGCGGCGTGATAGTCGGTGGCACCGTAACGAAAGTGGTCGTCGCGTTTGTCGGGCGAACGGGCGGCATCCGCCCGCAATCGCGCATCCGCCTGCGCACCTACCGCAGCAGGGTCCGTACCGTCGGCAAGGCGGGCGATCGCGAGATAGAGGTGCTGGTCGCCGGCACCATCGGACGTCAGCATGGCCGGCAGCATGATGTCGCCTCCCGTGCCCGCCGCAACGAAGGCCTCGGGAAGCACGCCGATGATGGTGTGCGGCGTGCCTTCGACTTTCAGGGTCCGGCCAATCGCGGCCGGATCGCCCGCGTACTGGCGCTCCCAGAAATCGTGGGTAAGCATGACCACCGGCGGCCCGTGCGGGCTGTCCTCGCCGGCAACGAAGTTGCGTCCCAGCTGCGGCTGCATGCCGAGCGTGGATAGCAGGCTGTGATCGGCGTAGGTGGCCTGCACCCGCTGCGGCACGCCATCGCGCTGGATGTTGACCACCGGCGTGGCGAACGCGAGCAGGCCGATCGAGCGCACGCCATCCAGTTTTTGCAGCGCCGCGTACTGCCGCGTGGAAACCCTTGGCGGCCACCGCGGCATCAGCTTGCCCACGGCCACCAGTTGTGATGCCTGCGGCAGCGGCAACGGCTTGAGCAGCACCTGGTCGATCAGGTTGAACGCCACCGCACTGGCCCCCACGCCCAGCGCCAGCACGCCGCTGGCCAGCAGCAGGAAACCTGGCTTGCGCAAGCTGGTGCGCCACGCGTGCCAGATCTCGGCCAGCCAGACTTTCACGCGTCGACTTCCACGCGCTGGCCGATCAGGGCGTCGATGCGCTGCTCGTCTTCGCGGCGCAGCCGCTCGAAGGTTTCCTCGTCCACCACGCGGCCGTCGAACATGCGGATCTTGCGCTGGGCCAGTTCGGCGTAGCGGCTGTCGTGGGTGACCATGCAGATGGTGGCGCCGCCCTTGTGCAGTTCGTCGAGCAGGGCCATCACCGCCTCGCCGTTGCGCGAGTCGAGGTTGCCGGTGGGTTCGTCGGCGAGCAGGATCGCCGGCCGGCCGACCAGGGCGCGCGCCACGGCCACGCGCTGCTGCTGGCCGCCGGAAAGTTGCGCCGGGAAGTGCCGCATGCGGTGCGCCATGCCCACGCGCTCCAGCGCCTCCTGCACCCGCTCGCGCCGTTCGCCCGCACCGATGCCGCTGCGGTAGGTGAGCGGCAGCTCCACGTTTTCCTGCACGCTGAGGTCACCGATCAGGTTGAACGCCTGGAAGATGAAGCCGATCTCCGCGTTGCGGATGCGGGCGCGCTCGGCCGCGTTCATCGCGGCCACATCGTGGCCGTTCAACACGTAGCTGCCGGCGCTGGCCGTGTCCAGCAGGCCGAGGATCGACAGCAGCGTGCTCTTGCCGCAGCCGGATGGGCCGGAGATCGAAACGTATTCGCCCCGGCGGACGTCCAGATGCACGTCGCTCAAGGCGTGCGTTTCCACCTCATCGGCCTGGAACACCTTGCGGATGCCGCCGAGGGTGATGACGTTGCTGGTGTCGTTCATGCGGTCGTCCTGTTGAAGAAAAATCCGGGAAGATGTCGATCATGCTGCCGTGCCGCTGGTCGAGTCAGCGCAGGCGCAGCTGGTCATACTTGTCCCACTGGCTGGTGTCGGAAAGAATCACGCGATCGCCCGGCTGCAGGCCCTGCATTATCTGCACCCGATCGACCGAGGTGGCGCCCACCCGCACCTTGATGCGGCTGGCGGTGTTGCCGGAGGCGTCGAGACGGAACAGGCTGGCCTCGCTGTTCGGCTCGACCTGGGCCGGGCGACCCATCGACAGCACCTGCTTGAGTTCGGCGATGCGGATGCGGCCGTCCACGGAAAGATCGGGGCGCGCCCCGGCAGGCAGCGCGCCGGACGGCGTCACGTCCACCTGCACACTGCCGTCCACCACCGCCGGATCGATGCGGGTGACGGTGCCGTCGATCATGCCGTTATAGGTATTCACCTGGGCGGCCATGCCCAGCGCCACGTCCTTGGCCTGCACCTCGGGCACGCGCAGCCGGGCGATCAGCACGTCGCCGCGCGCCACCCGCGCCAGGTCCGCGCCGGCGGCCACCTGCTGGCCCTCCTGCACCGCGACCTGCTGCAAGGTGCCGGCGATGCCGGCGCGCACCTGCAATGCGTCGGACTGGCGCTGGCGCAGCAGCAGGTTGCTTTGCTGCAGCTGCAGTTCGGCCCGCACCGCCGCCATCTGCGCCGCGATGCCGGCACCGAACGCCTGCACGCGCTGCTGCTCCACGTCGGTCCGATGCTGCAGCTGCTTCAGCGCGATCAGCTCCTGTTCGTACTGCACCCGCGGAATCAGGTTCTTTTCCATCGCCTTCGCATCGGCCTCGCTGCGCACCTTCGCCGAGGCGTAGTCGGCCTGGGCCTGGGCCAGCGAGGAACGTTCGTCCAGCAGCTGCGACTGCAAGGCGGCCTGCTTCGCGGCCACCTGGGCCTCGGCCGCGGCGACCTGCGCCTGCGCATTGCGCAGGTCGCTGTCCACCTGCGGGCTGGACAGCCGCAGCAGCACCGTGTCGGCCTCCACGCGGGTACCCGGCCATACTTCGATCTTGCTCACCTGGGCGCTGGTCTGCGCCGCCAGCCAGTGGATGTCGCGCGGCACCAGGGTGCCCGGCGCGCGCACCTCGCGCAGCATGTCGCCACGCTGCACGGTATCGATCCAGGCCGCGGACCGTTCCACCGTAGGCAGCGCCGGCCCGAGGTTGACCGCGCCGATGACGAGTCCCGCCAGCAGCAACACGCCGCCGGCGATGGCGAGTTGGCGGCGACGACGTTTGCGCTGGGCAGCGAGCGGGTTGGCGATATCCATGAACCGGTCGGAGCAAGGGCCGTGCCACGCCCACAAATCGCCATTCCATGCGCTTCCGCGCATGCGCCGAAGCCAGGCTTCCCATTGAATCCGGACAGTGGCGTCCGAACACGGACATTGGCAAAAGCATTGGCGCTTCCGTCGCATGTCGAGGTTCCCGACCTCCCCGGCCAGCCGGGAAACGTCCCCGTCGACCAACGAAACCTGGGCATTGACGTTCACCACGTCCTCAAAGAGAACGAAGCTCCTTGTGAGCGGCACCTGCCGTGCGCAGATGCCGAGCTTTGCTCCGGCTCTTCTGAAGAGTGCGGGCCACGATGGCCCGCTGCTCTACCCGGGGCCCCTCTGCAGCGGCGAGGCGGGGTCG
>NZ_LMHR01000065.1:0-64088 GCF_001428465.1 Rhodanobacter sp. Root179
GCGCGTCGTGCTGGCCGAGGACCCCGACAGCCGCCGCGCACAGAACAGTCTTGAACGGATTCGCGCCGCCAGGGACAGCGGCAAACCGAAGCCGGGCGAGGGCCTGGAAGACCGCTTCAAGAAGCCGGTGACCCTGGAGTTTCGCGATGTGCCGGTAAAGGTGGCATTCGACGTGCTGTCGAAGGCGTCCGGCATCAACTTCGTCTATGACCAGGACATTCGCCCGGATCTCAAGGTTTCGGTCTTCCTGCGCAAGACGCCGCTTGACGATGCCATCCGCATGATCGGCCTGTCCACCCAGCTGGAAACGCGGGTGATCAACGGCAACTCGGTGCTGGTGTTCCCCAACACGCCACAGAAGGTCAGCGAGTATCGCCCGCTGAACGTGCGCAGTTTCTATCTGGCCAATGCCGACGCCAAGAAGGTCGCCGAAATGCTCAAGGCGATCCTCAAGACCGAGACGGTGACGGTCGACGAGAAACTCAACATGCTGATCATGCGCGACAGCCCCGACGCGATTCGCCTTGCCGAGCGCCTGATCGCGCTGGAGGACATCGGCGAACCCGAGGTCATGCTCGACGTCGAGGTGCTGGAGGTGAAGAAATCGAAACTTCTGGACATGGGCATCAACCTTCCTGCGGAAGTCGGCCTGTCCGTGCTGCCGCCTTCGCAGACGGCCACCGCGCTGTCGATCAATGCCCTCAAGGGACTGAACGCGTCGAGCATCTACGCCAGCGTGCCGAATGCGACGGTCAAGCTGCATGACGAACGTTCGGATGCGCGGATCCTGGCCAACCCGAAGATCCGGGTGAAGACCAAGGAAAAGGCAAGCGTGCTGATCGGCGACAAGGTGCCGGTGATCACCTCGACCTCGACGTCCACCGGTTTCGTTTCCGAAACGGTCAACTACGTCGACGTGGGCCTCAAGCTGGAGGTCGAGCCGAGCGTCTATGCCGGTGATGAAGTGTCCATCAAGATCAATCTGGAAGTGAGCAGCCTGGTACGCGAGATCACCACGGCTTCGGGCACGCTGTCCTACCAGATCGGCACGCGCAACGCGCAGACCGTGTTGCGTCTGAAAGACGGCGAAACACAGGTGCTTGCCGGCCTGATCAACAAGGAAGACCGGAAGTCGGCCAACGGCCTGCCGTTCATTTCGCGACTGCCCCTGCTCAGTCGCCTGTTCGGTTCCAAGAAGAACGACGTGCAGAATACCGAGATCGTCCTGTCGATCACGCCGCACCTGATCCGCGGCGTGCGTCGCGCCGGCATGGACGAGATGGAATTCGAGAGCGGTACCGCAAACCACTTGCGTGGAGCCAGTGTCGGTGTGTCGACGCCGGTCGCCGATCCGGCGGAGGATCTCCAAGCGGACGGCACGGCGGGTGATGCGGCAGTGCCGGCTGCGGCGGCATCGTCGCCGGCGCCGGCGCCGGTACCCGCAACGGATGTGCCGACGCAGGGCGTGCTGCTCGACTGGTCGGCCCCGGCCGAGGTCGAGGTGGGAGAGCAGTTCACCGCGGTGTTGAACATCAGTGCGTTGAAGGCCATTGATCAGTTGCCCTTGATGGTGGGGTTCGATCCCAAGGTGCTGCAGGTGGTCAGCATCGAGGAAGGGAAGTTCATGGCCCAGGGGGGCGGGCACAGTTCGCTGACCAAGGAGGTGAACCTTTCGGCCGGCCGGATCAGTGCGACGACGATTCGCCAGGGGACGGCGGTATCGGGCCAGGGCAGCCTGTTGCAGGTCACTTTCAAGGCGCTCGCCAAGTCGGAAAAGACCCCGATCAGGGTGCTGTCGGCCACGCCAAGTCCGGAGACGGCCGGCACGGCGAAGCTCGCCGATGCGACGATCAAGGTCCAATGAACGTTCCGGGCGCGAGCGGTTGGCATCGCTGGCATGGCTTCAGCTTCATCGAGCTGCTGGCCACGCTGGCCATCATGTCCGTGCTGCTGTTGGTGGCCGTTCCGTCAGCCCGTCTGGTGACTCAGCGACATCGCGAAGCGGAGCTGCGAACCGCCCTGGCGACCATTCGCGACGGCATCGATCATTACCGAAAGGCGGTCGAGCAGGGACGCATCCAGGCCAGACTCGGCCAGAGTGGCTATCCACCGGATCTGGCGGCCTTGACGGAGGGCGTCGAGGACGTGAGCACGCCCGATCGTCGCAAGATCTATTTCCTGCGCAGGCTGCCCGCTGACCCGATGTTCGTTGGCGAAGCCGGCGACGCTGCCGGGACATGGGGCCTGCGCAGCTATGCCAGCCCTCCCGATGCGCCGGCGGCCGGTGACGATGTCTTCGATGTGTACAGCACTTCCCCAGGCATCGGCCTCAATGGCGTGCCCTACAAGGACTGGTGAGATGCGCCTGCAGCGAAACGGATTCAGCCTGATCGAACTGATGGTCGTCATGGTCGTCATTGCGATCCTGGTGAGCATCGCGTTGCCGCGCTACCAAGGCTCGGTCGAGAACGCGAAGCTGGTGGCGTTGAAGAGCAACCTTCACGTCTTGCGTAGCGCGATCGATCGCTACCATGACGACCGCGCACACTTCCCCGACTCGCTGCAGGCGCTGGTTGACGGACACTATCTGCGTGACGTGCCGGTCGACCCCGTCACGGAAAGTGCCCAGACCTGGGTACCGGTGGAAGAGATGGCCGGAGACGATGCCGGTGTGGTCGATGTGCACAGCGGCGCGGCCGGTGCCGATCCCCACGGCACCGTGTACGCGGAACTGTGAGGATGCGGCGGCAATCCGGCTTTGCCTACCTGTTGATGCTGTTCATGGTCGCGTTGCTGGCGATTTCGCTGCTGGCCATGGGGGCGCTTGAGCACTACGCGAAGGTTCGCTCGGATGAGGTTGAGCTGCTTCGCGTTGGCGCCGAGTTCCGGCGGGCGCTGGCCAGCTATCGAAATGCCGCGGAACCCCGCATGTATCCGGTGTCGCTGGACGAACTCGTGCTCGATCGCCGCTCGGGCCTGCTTCGCCGCCATTTGCGCAAGATCTACGTCGACCCGATCACCCGCAACCGGGATTGGGGATTGGTGCTTGAGGGCGGCGGCATCGTCGGGGTGCATTCGAAATCCGGGCGGAAGCCGATGAAGGTCGCCGGCTTCGATCCGGATGACGCCGGGTTTGAAGGCGCAGAGCATTACAGCGACTGGATATTCAGCCCGGTCCGGTTGACGCCCGAAGCCAATGCCACACCGGAGCGACGCTGAATCAGAGCGCGCTGCAGGCTTTCGACACGGCGGGACCGGCGAGGCGTTTGCGATCCTGCGCCAGTTGCGTCTGCCGCAGTTCGCGCAGTCGTTGCGGAGAACCAATCCAGTAGAACGTGGTGACATTCTTCCTGAGCTGCGCACGGATGGCGGACGAGGGCGTGGTGGCCGTGGCAAGCAGGATCACGCGCGCGGCACCGGCGGGACGCAGGACGGCGTCCCTTGGAGGAAGCGCAGAACGGAGCGATTCATCAAGCACCAGCGACCGGCTGCCAGGTTCGCTCAAGGCGGCTGCCATGTCGGTATCCGAAAGGCGGCTCAATGCCATGGATTCCGGCAACGCATGCAACTGCGCCCAGGCGGCGATGCCACCGTCGACGACATGCACCTGGCGGAATCCGGCACGTCGCAGGCGCTCGCACAGCTGCAGTGCATCGGAGTGGAATCGTCCTCCGTCGTAGACGATCGTCGGGTGGCTGCTCGTTCCTGGCCGGGTGATCAACTCGGAGAGCGTGGCCTGCCTGGCGCCCGGCACGTGGAATTCCAGGAAGCGTGCCCGCTCGCGCAGATCGAATACCTCCGCACCGGCGACGTCCAGCGCACGGGCCTTGACCACGCAACTGTCCTCGCCGGAGGGCACCTTCGGTGCCGAAGGTGTCGGTGCCCGGTTCATCGCCGCGAGCGCCAGCAGTGGGCATTTCCCGGCCAGCGCGGTTGGTGCGCCAGGGGAGTTGCCGGCGTGGCCCGGAACGGACAGCAGGGTGCCGACGCAGAATGCGGCGGACAGAATCCTCCGCCGCAGGTGCGCCCCGGGGTTTCGTTCAGTCGATGGAGATGCTTGCCGGCGAGATGCTGGGTAGGTCATGGAATTCGTGGTCTGCCGGGTAGCCATTCGCAGCCTCGATCTTAGCGTCCTGGCCTGGCAGCTTCGAGGCCTGCGTCAGTGACTCACGGCTTCGTCGTGCCGGGAATCCACAGTTCGATCACGTTCGGTTCGCCGCGGATGGATAGCGGGAACGGCACGGCCTGGGGCGCGCGGGGCGAGGCGAACGGGCGGGTGGCGCCCATCCATGCGCTGATCGCCGACGCGCATTGGGTGCCGGCATCGCTGTAGAGCACGGTGGGTACATGCCACTGGAACGGCAGGGTGCGGCCGTGGCTGGCGGCGCTGGCGGTGACGTTCTCGATACCGGGCGTGGCCACGCCCAGGTCGCGCAGCCGGGGCAACAGGGTTTCGGCGGAGGCGCGCTCGGCCTCGTCGTAGATCTGCGTGTAGACCACGAAGCGACGCGAGATGCCCTGGGTGCAGGCGCGGCGTGCAGCGTCGGCCAGGGTGGAGGCGTTCGCCCGTGACGCGTGGGTGACCGTGGCGGTGGCGGGAGTCGGACGTGCCGCCCGGACCGGTGGCGGTGCTGCCGTTTCGGGCGGCGGCGGTGGCGGCGGCGGGGGAACCTCTCGCGCGGGTTCCGGTGCCGATGCCAGCGGGGGGCTTTCGGACGGCATGTCGACGGTGATGGGTGTCGTGTCGGCGGTGGATGTCGGGGCTGCGGCGTTCGAGGAGGTGTTCGCGCCCGCCACGACGGGCGCATCGGGATCGAGCGCCACCACCGGTGGCCAGTCACGGTAGCCGACCATGGCGCGTTCCCAGCGGGTCAGCGAGGGTGCGCCGCCGAGGATGGTCAGGTCGTTGTTGCAGGCGAGCGCAAGCTGGCCCGGTGGCAGTTTGGTGCATTTCGCCTGCAGCGAATCGACGAGGCCGTCCACCATCAGGCGGATCGAATCCGGGTACGGCGGCGCTCCGGCTTGGGCGCGGAACAACTGCACCGAGGCATCCATGCCGACATCGAAGGCGGCGTCGTCGCCGATCGCCTTGCCCAGGTCGCGGGCGGCCTCGGTGACCAGTTTCTGCTGCTCGATACCCTGTTTCAGATGGGCGTCCCACGCCTGCCAGCCGGCCAGCGCCAGGCCGGCGATCGCGCTCAGCCCGAGCGAGGCGCCGACCGTGGCGGTGACCCGCTGGCGCAGCGACATCGCGCTCTTCTGCACGTCCGGGGCGAGCGGGCCGATGCTGGCGGCGACGCCTTCCAGGGCCAGCACGGGGATCGCGTCGAGGGTGGCGCGATCGAGCGGCCGGCCCAGCAGTTCGCCCAGCTGGCAATAGCTTTCCCACTGCGCCTCGTCGAAGAACTGGTCTTCCGTGCCCTGCTGCGGGAAGCGCATGTCGCGGTTGGCGTAGCCGACGATGTCGAGCGGCGAATCCGCCGGCTGGCGCGGCTTCACCACCAGCAGGGCGCCGGTGTTGCCGCTGTGGTAGCGGATGCGCGCCAACAGCAGGCTTTGCGTGCCCGGCCCCGGCATCACGCTGTCCGGCGTGCCGAGCCGGGCCAGCAGTGCGGGCTCGACGGTGCCCGGCGCGAGGCTGGCCGGGTCGATGAATTCGATGATGGCGGCGTAGTCGATGCGCGCCTTGCGGATCAGGTTCTCGACGTCGGCGAACAGGTAGTTCGGATCGGCGCCGCAATCGGCCAGCACGATCAGCTTCAGCTCGCGCTTGAGCAGGGCATAGACGCCGGTGTTGTCGAAATGCCCGCCGTCGGACAGGTACCACACCGGACCCTGCAGGCCGGGGAAGCGCGCCAGCATTTCCTGCAGGGCCGCCCGCGACTTGCCGAGCCACGACCATGACAGCGACGGCTTGCCGAGCCGGTTGCGCCACCAGTAGCCGAGCCGCAGGCCACTGAGGAAGGTCAGCACGGCCACCCCGGGGCGGGTCATCGAACCCATGCCGGAACCGGCGGCGGCACCGGAGATGGCGATCCATTCGGCCAGCGTGGTGCCTTGCAGCGGTTCGCTGGCGCCCGCGGGCAACGTTTGTGCGGGCCGGGTTCCGGTTTCCACGCCGAACGGACCGACGGTGAGGCAGATGCCCTTCCGATCGGCGTTGAACGCCTCGGTGCGATCGTCGACGGTCTGGTTGATGCAACAGTTGATCAGGTGGATCGGGCCACCGTGCAGGTGCGGCGTGTAGTCGGGCAGGGCCACATCGTCGTGGTCGAGCAGCTCGGTCACCTTGACCACCGCCTGCGCGGTGGCGGTGTCCTTCGACAGCAGCGGCGAGATGGGGAAGCGCGTCGGGCCCGCGGCGGCCACCGGCTGGTTGCCCACCGCGATGTAGGTGCGCGCGATGCGCGAGCGATAGAACGCGTGCAACGACGAGCGGTTGATCGCCTGCAGGTTGCGTCCGGTCAGGCCCGCGTAGGCAAGACAGGGCACCACCACGGCCAGCCAGCGCAGCCAGGCCGCTGCGGCGGACGTGTTGCCCATGAAGAACAGCAGGTATTGCAGCGCGCTGAGCCAGAACAACAACAGCAGGCCGAGCAGCAGCAGGCCGCACAGGTTGGCGATCAGGGCCAATGGCAAACGCGCCAGGCTGGGCTTGTCGTTGTGCGGCTGCAACGCCGGCAGGGCGAACCGCGCCACCGCCACCAGCAGCGCGATCAGGCCCGCGCCGTTCAGCGCCGGGCCGTGCAGGGCGCCCGATTCCAGCAGCCAGGCAAGGAACCAGCCGAGCAGGTCGGCGACGCCGAGCAGCAGGAACAGCAGCAGGCACTTCAGCAGGAAGGTGAGGCTGATCGTGTAGTGCACCCGATCCTGGGCCGGATGGTTGCCGCGCAGCCGGGTCCACAGCCATGCCAGCGGGATCGCCAGCAGGATCACGCCGGCCACCTGCAGCAGGCCCGGGCCGTGGCTGCTGTCCAGCGGCTGGGCCAGCCACAGCAGATAGCCGCCGAGCGCGGCGGTGACCACGACGATGGTCAGGTCCCCCGCCAGCGAGCCGTCTTCCGGATCGCGCGCCCACCAGTAGGCGAAGGCGCAGGCCGCCGACAACCAGCCCAGCGGAACCAGGCCCAGCCACCACAGGTTCAACGTCAGCCATGGCAGGTGTTGTGCGTAGACCGGATAGCAGAGCAGGTGCGGCAACACCACCGCCGATGCCAGCAGGGCCAGCAGCACGGCGATCTCGAACTGGGTGGCCACGAAGCCGCGCAGCTGCCCGGTGGCAGCCTGCAGCAGATCGCCCGCGCCGGCGGGCGTCAGGTAGCGACCGTTGCTGCGCAACCACCACAACAGCAGCGAACGATCGTTGGCCAGGCCCTGCTCGACCTGTTGCGGCGTGGTGGCGGCATTGAACAGACGTCCAAACGCGGCGCCGATGTAGCCGCCCCCGGAGACCGTCGACAGGTAGTCGAAACGGTGCAGCACGCCGTTGCGTGCCAGCGCCCGCAACAGGCCCAGGCAGAAGGTGGCGCTGCGCACGCCGCCACCGGACAGGGCCAGGCCGGCGTGTGGCGCCTGCGGCTCCACCCCGGCGCGGTCGCGTCGCGTGTCGAACAGCTGCTCTTCGGTCGGAGCCGGCTCGCCAGGCGAGGGCTGTGCTTCCCTGTTCTGATTCATGGCTTGTTCTCCCCCGGGCCTCGATGCCCCTGCCACGCCGCGGGTGAGGTTATGCGCCCGCACGTCGCCCGCGGCAAGTGCCGTCGGCGACGTGGAAGCCGCGCCGCGGTGTAGGCGCACCCGCCGCGGTTTGCGATGATGGGCGTTGTCGTCCATCGTTGTGGCCATGAACAAGCTGATCTCCGCTCCCGGCCGCATCGCGCGGCGCATCCTGCCGTTTTCCCGCAGGCGCAAGCCGGGCGCCTCGACGCAGGCGATGCCGTTCTTCGCGGTGCCGGCCAGCGCGATCGCCACCCTGCCTGATCCGTCGGCATTCCGGCAGGCCTTGCTGCGGCTCATCGGCCAGGCCACCCGGCGCATCGTGATCGTGGCCCTGTACCTGCAGGACGACGATGCCGGCCGTGAAGTGCTCGATGCGCTGTACGCGGCGAAGGCGCGCGCGCCGGGCCTGCGGATAACCGTGTTCGTGGACTGGCATCGCGCCCAGCGCGGCCTGATCGGCAAGCAGAAAAGCGCGGGCAACGCGGGCATGTACCGCGAATACGCGGCGCGGCTGGGGCCGGGCGTGGAGATCTACGGCGTGCCGGTGCAGAACCGCGAACTGTTCGGCGTGCTGCACCTGAAAGGCTTCGTGATCGATGACGCGGTGCTGTACAGCGGCGCCAGCCTCAATGATGTCTATCTCGCGCGGCATGAGCGCTACCGGCTCGACCGCTATCACCTGCTGCAGCACGCGGGCCTGGCCGACGCGATGGCCGGTTTCGTGCAGAAGTATTTCATCGGCAGCGATGCGGTGCGGCGCCTGAACGTGGCGGACGTACCCTCGACGAAGTCGCTGCAGCCGGCGATCCGCGAATTCCGCCAGGCATTGCAGCGGGCGAGCTACGACGTGCCGCAGGCCAGCCTGGCCGACGGCACGGTGGCGGTGACGCCCCTGCCGGGCTTCGGCCGCAGCGACAACACGCTGAACGAGGTGCTGCTGGAGTTGCTGCGCGGCACGCGCCAGCGGCTGATCGTGCTGACGCCGTACTTCAACCTGCCGCGGCCGGTGCGCGCGGTGCTGGGCCAATTGCTGCGTCGTGGCTGCACGATCGACATCATGGTCGGCGACAAGACCGCCAACGATTTCTACATCCCGCCGGGCGAGCCGTTCAAGACCATCGGGCTGTTGCCCTACCTGTACGAAAACAACCTGCGCCGGTTCGCCCGCGCGCACCGCCGCCAGATCGATAGCGGCCAGCTCAACCTGCACCTGTGGCGCGACCGCGACAACAGCTATCACCTGAAGGGTCTGCTGATCGACGACGACGTGGCCGTGCTGACCGGCAACAACCTCAATCCGCGGGCGTGGTCACTGGATCTGGAAAACGCACTGGTCCTGCGCGACCCGTCACGCCTGCTGCAGGCACAACACGAAGCGGAGTGGGCGGCCTTGCGCCGGCACGCCACGCGACTGGCCGACTACCAGGCGCTGGAGAGCCCGCGGCAGTATCCGCCCGAGGTGCGCAAGCTGCTGAAGCGGCTCGACCGCAGCCAGCTCGATCACCTGCTCAACCGGCTGATGTAGCGGCGCTGCTACGAATTCGCGGCCAGCCGGCTCAGCCGCATCTCCAGCCAGTTCGACACGTTCGGCCATTCCCCGGCGAGGATGCTGAAGCACACGGTGTTGCGCAGGCTGCCGTCCACGCGACGCCGGTGGGCGCGCAGGACGCCCTCGCGCTGCGCGCCAAGACGCTCGATCGCGCGCTGCGAATCCTCGTTCAGTTCGTCGGTGTGGAAGGCCACCGCCACGCAGTCCAGGGCCTCGAACGCGTGCTCCAGCAGCAGCCGCTTGCAGGCGGTGTTGAGGTGGCTCTTCTGCCAGCGCTTCGCGTACCACGTATAGCCGATGGCGAGGCGTGGGACCGCGGTGTCGATTTCGTAGTAGCGGGTGCTGCCGACGATCTCGCCGCTGCCGCACTCGCGGATCGCGAACGGCAGCATGTGGCCCTCGGTCTGGCCTTGCAGCGCCCTGGCCACGTAGTCACCGGCCTGCCCCGGCGCCGGGACGCTGGTGACCTGCAGGTTCCACAGTTCGCCGTCGGCGGCGGCCGCTTCCAGCGCCGGCACGTGATCCGGGCTCAGCGGTTCCAGCACGACGTATTCGTCATGCAGACGGATCGGGGCGAACGGGGTCATCGGGGATTCCAGTGGGCGGTCAGGCGTCGAGGTCGGGGATCAGCTTGCTCTCGAGCCGGGCGATGTGGTCCTTCAGCAGCAGCTTGCGTTTCTTCAGCCGGGTCAGCTGCAACTCGTCGCGGCCGATCGCCGAGGCGAGCTGGTCGATCGCGGCGTCGAGGTCGCGATGCTCCATCCGCAGCTCGGCGAGCAAGTGGACGATTTCTGCGTGATCCTGGACCTGCATGATGGTGATGAGGCTGGGCGGCGATTTCCCAAGTGTAACGCCGATTTGCCGCGCCGATTGGCCGCGCGGCTTCCCGCCTCGCCCATGGATGCGGCCCGGCGGCGGCCGGGCCGCTACAATGGCAGGCTCCCGTTGCCGATCGCCCGACATGTCCGCCCCGTCGCCCACCTTCCGTCCACCCGCCGCCCACGGCGGCAAGCTGGCCCGGCGCCTGCGCCGCCAGGTGGGCCAGGCGGTGGGCGATTTCGGCATGATCGAGGACGGCGACAAGGTGATGGTGTGCCTGTCCGGCGGTACCGATTAGGTCTACAGTATGGACATGTAACGATTAGGTGTTAGTGTATGGACACTGTGGCTATGACATTGGGCTAGATCTGTGAGCGTTGAATGTCGTGTGGGGCAAGCGGTTAGACCAAGCGGAATGGCAAAGGCTTGCATCCCACCGGCTGCATCGTTGCTATGAAAGTGCAAGGACAGATCGTAGCAGCCGTCGTTTCCCTCAAAGCTGTCACGTCCATTGCGTACCGGCGTGTTTGTCATGGCGCGATGTGAACTCATTACCTTCACGCCGCATTCCCCGGAAGTCGTCGATGGCAAGCTCTCTTGGGTCCCTCTAAAAAGCGGGGCCATGGAGGGCTTGCCCCAGCTTTGCTGGGAAAGTGGCGAGCCATGGCGCGAAGCCAACCTGTGGCTGCTCAGCCGTGCTTATCGACAGAACATCGAGACGGTTCGCTCTAACGCCAAGGCCTTGCACGCTTACGCGCAATGGTTGGAATCGACGGATCCGCCCATTCATTGGTGGGACTTCCCTGCCAAGGAAAAGGACCGCTGCCTGGTTCGTTTCCGAGGGTTCCTCATCAAGCAACGTGAGGCTGGCAACTTAGCTCCTTCGACAGCATCGGCTCGGATGCGTGCAGTGGTGCGGTTTTATCGTTGGGTCTACGCCGAACGTTTGATTACCCCACAGTGGCCGATGTGGCACGAGCGTAACGTCGTCATAAAGCTCGACAGCACGGATTATTTCGAGCGCACAGTCGTCGTGACCACCACAGATTTGGCCATACCGAATCGAAAAAGGAATTCCGCAGGACTCGAAAATGGCGTGATGCCGGTGAGCCCTGAAGAGAGGGATGCGATTCTCACACTCGTCGATGCGCATGGCAGTTTGGAACTTGCGTTGATGCTCCGGCTTGGTTTTTACACGGGGATGCGCCTCGGATCGATCTGCGACCTCAAGGTCAATACCATTCTTCACGCTATCCCAGAACCCTGCGTACCCGACGCCCGGCTGATTTCCATCGGGCCGAACGCTCGGCCACCCGTGCACACCAAGGGTGGAACTTATGGGCACATCACGGTCCCAGGTAAATTGATCGAGGATCTCACGCAATACGCGGCGTCACTCCGACGCCGTGAACGGCAAGCCCTCGCGCAGAGAGATGACAAGTCGCTGCTTTTCTTGACGCGCTTTGGGAACCCGTATGTCAAGCGGCAGGCGAACAAGAGTTCGGCTGTCAATGTGGAAATGCATAAGCTTAGATCGATAGCCCGTGCAGCAGGTGCGAACCTGGCCCACTTTCACTTCCACATGACCCGTGCGACGTTTGCTTGCGAGGTCATGCGCCTGGCTCTCCAGATCGAGGGGATTGATCCGGTGGCGGTGGTCGGTGAGATGTTGTTCCACTCGAGTCGACGTACGACAGAGGCCTACGTGCACTATCTCAAGAAGCAACCAATCAAAGCCGAAGTAGCCAATGAATTCACGAAGGTGTTTCTCGGTTGCATGAAGCGTCCTACCGAAAAGCACGAGCGTGTCTAAGCCATCGATTCCGGAGTTGACGTTTGCCGAGGTGCCGCTCAACCAGGGGGAGGAGCCTTGGGATATGCGCATGTTTCTCTATCGAGGGGCATCAGCATGGCGCAAAGATGCCGTCCGGGCAGCGATCGATGCAGGTGAGTTCGGTTCTCCCATCTCGGAGCGGTTGCCACTGGTGGTCTCCTTGCACGATCAGGTGGCGGCCGGTGTTGCCAAGGGGCATTCTAAGAGGACGTTGGAAAACGTCATGACGGCCCTGCGGGCCTATTTTCGCTACGTGGACGAAGCTGGGCCGGAAGAGCCGACGATCGCCACCGCAGCCAACCTTTACATCGAGTGGATGGAATGGTGCGCACAGCGTGTGGCGACCCACGACCTGAAAGCATCCAGTCAGTATCGCATTGGGGTTACGGCGGGAGCTCCGCTCGCACTCGCCATTGGTAGGACAGACTCGAGCCTTTTTCGCGCCGCGCGACTTGAGCGAAAGGGGCGAAAGAAGGCCATTTACCGAACGTCGGATAAGCAGAACCTTGAAAACACGTTTGCGATGGGGCATGCGTTGCTCGACATCTGCCTGGCCCTCCCAGAAACGGTTATTCGAGGACGACTTCCGATCCTGCTGACGTTCCGTAGCGGTCAAACCTACGAGGAATGGTGCGGATACCGGCGACGATCAGTGGATGAGCTTCTTCAGGGCAAGGTGTCGGGTCGCCTTCGAGTCAGCGCTCGATTTGTCGAGGAACGGCGGCGATGGGAGAGCGATGTAAGCAATCGCCAACGTTCTCCAGCGATCAATGCCCGCTTGGATGCCGAATTGCTGATCTTCATTGCGCAGACCGGCATGAATTTGACACAGGCCTGGAAAATGCAAATGGGCGACTTTCGGTACGAGAGCTTGCGCGATGGCTACGGTGTGAGGCGCTACAAGAACCGCCGACTGGGGGAGGTCGAATTTCATATCTACAGCGAGTATCGGGAACACTTCGATCTCTATCTCAAGTGGCGTGCTGTGGTGTTCGCTGATACCGATAGCGACCTGCTCTTTCCCTACATCAACAAAAAGGGTGAGCCGGCCAGTCATGGCAAGCGAACCTTCAAGGAAATCGAAATGCGCTTGGCGGCCGCACAGGTTAAGCTGGTCCGGCCCCAGTCCTTGCGGCAGACGCGTATCAACTGGATGCTTCGGCGTACGGGTGATCCTGCGCTGACTGCTGAAATGCACGGGCACAGTGTGGAAGTGCTGCACGATGAGTACGAGCGACCTCATCACCAACGTGCTGTCGCGGAGACGACGCGTTTTTGGCACGAAACCGATCCTGCCATTGCCTCGCCAGGGCCTGGCGTGTGTGTCGTGGCTACACCCATGATGCTTCCGGAGTCGCCCGAAGAGGCGCCTAAGCCCGATTGTCGGGCACCCGATGGTTGTCTGTTTTGTGCGCACCAGCGTGACCTGGACACGCTAGATCATGTCTGGTCTCTTGCCTCGTTGCGTCACTTGAAAAGTCTTGAGATGGCGCGCGATGGTTTGTGGATGGCTACGCCTGACAAGCATCCCGCCCACCGGGTCATGGAGCGGATTGCCGAAAAACTTGAGTATTACGCGCATAGCACTTCAGAGCGTGCAGTCTGGGTGGAAGAAGTCGCCCTTCGGATGTCGGAAGGGCGCCATCACAAGCGCTGGGCCGGATGGATTGCGATGGCGGAGTTGACGGTATGAAGGCCCACCAGTTGGGCTCGGAGTATGGTCTCAATATCCGACATCCCACCGTATCCCCGAAAAGCCCGCACTATCGGATCCCTGCGTGGCCACCACCGGATGATTGGCCGGTGGCGGTCGATGCTGATGGTCGGGTCGTCTGCCGGGTGAGTGATTCCGTCTGGAATTTTGCTGTCTACGGTCGCAGTTCCGAGTCCGTGCGCATCAATTTCGCCTCGGGCCGGCTTAAGGTAGACAGAGGACAGGAGGTTCATGTCGACATCGATTCAGTCAATCGGCGTCTTTTCCAGCAAACCATGTGTTGGTTCTTATGGGGGCACCGTCAGCGGCTTAACGCACGGACCGTCGTGGGTTATGCCGCACGGCTTAAGCCAGTTTTTTTACTGTGTGCAAAACACCAGATAGACGCATCCGATCTTTATCGCTTTCCCCGGGTGCTTGATCAGTTGGCGAACACTGTCGCGCCCTCCACGGCCAACGAAGTCCTGACGATGTTGCGCGAACTGTGGACGGTACGCGATGTGCTTGGATTCACGATCCTCGATGAACGAGGCTTGGCTCACTTTGAGGCCGGATTGCCAGAACATCAGGAGCAGCAGACGCCCTATATTCCGCCGCGTATCTGGCTCTATCAGATGCAGCGGCTACGCATATTTTTGGAGGACTTCTGGGCGCATCGGGATGCGATCGTCGCGTTCTTCCGGTATGTGCATGAGGCTTGTCTTGACAATATGGGGTCCGCCGAAGCCCTTTATTCGGAGCCGCTACTGACTCGAAGTCCCTTCAACCGAGAGGCTGACCAACATAAGGGGTGTCGATACCACGGTACCTTCTGGGAGGTGGCTGATCGATTCGGTGTGAGGGGACTGCTAGAACGATGGGCCTTGGATCCTGCCGATGCGGATGTTTCCTGGGCGGCATACGGCCGGCTTCACGTGCTTTCCGGTTATTTTCGGGCCGCCGTCCTTGCGGGCCATAAATATCTGCTGAATTTATCTGGGGTACGCGCCAATGAGGGAGCTGATTTTCGATCCCGTTGCTTTGAAGTCGAGCGAGACCCGACCTATGGTGACCTTTATCTGTTGCGAGGTGAGACCAGCAAAACAGTGAAGGATGACCAGGCGTTGTGGGTCACCTCGCCGTCGGCAAAGTTGGCCGTAGATGTGATGACAACCGTGGCGACCCTGCGTTTGGAATGTGCTCGGAGTAACCCTTACGTCAATCTGCCCGAGGACGAAGTCGCGGACCCATGGTTGCTCAGTCGGCCCAGGGAGCCGTGGTGCTCCTCTGGAAAGGTCAACGGAGCAGGACGCGCATCCGTCAAGTACTACGGATATGGAGATTGGGAAAGTGTATGTCCCGTGCTTTTCGACAAGCGCGAACTAATGATCACGGCCGACGATATCCGGTTGGCTCGCTTGGTGACGCCGACGCTTGATCCCATGCGATATGCAATGGGAATGCTATGGCATTTCCACGATCACCAGTTACGACGTACCACGGCAGTAAATATGTGTGCGTCTAACCTGATCAGTGAGCCTACGCTGCAGTATCAGCTCAAACACATGCGCCGGGCGCAGTCCCTTTACTATGGAAGAGGGTTCACCCGGGTCGCCTTAAATCGGAAGTATGCCGAGGATTTCCTGCGAACTGCTTACGAAATGCTTCGTCGGCAAATCACACTTCTTGCGGATGATCGATATGTCTCGCCGCTCGGTGAGGCGCATAAGATAAATCTCCTGAAGCGCCTTCATTCCGCTGCGGGTGACGAGCCCCTTGGAAAACGCGACATTGGACGAATCCAAAAATTAGTGGCGACCGGCGAGCTGGCTGCGAAGCCGACGCTCTTGGGTCTGTGCCTGAGCCCGGAGCCATGTGAATGGGGTGGCGTGCTTAACCTAATTCATTGTGGGAAGTGCGATCGAGCGTTGGGTGACAAGGCGAAGCTACCTCACGTGTGCGATGTAAGGCAGATGATCAAGGGGCATCTTGAAGCCTCCCCTTCCGATAGTCCTGATCGGGCATCGTTGGAGTTGCAATTGACCTCCGTGGAGACTTTTATTCGTGTCCTACAGTCCTGAGCACAGTGCTGAGCAAAATTTTCGTGCCGCGTTTGATCGACTAAAACGCGGGAAGCCCCAGCGAATGCCCTTGGGCGCGCCCGTCACGCAAAACAACGTGGCGAAGGAGGCAGGCAAAGATACTACGGCCTTGAAGAAGGCTCGCTATCCCGCCCTTGTGCACGATATTCAGATGTGGGTGGCGGAGCACGGTGGAGATAAACCCCAGTCTCGCCGGCAACTGGCGATAGCGCAGCGGAAAAAACGAGGCGACTTGCATGCTCGACAGGCTGAGATCATTGCCCAGAGGGATCTTGCGCTCTCCTTGCTGGTGTCATCCGATGACCAGTTGCTTCATTTGTTGAAAGAGGCGGAGCGAGGACGTGAATCCACTGTCCAGCCGTTGCTGGCCAAAGCAAAAGGAATGAGAGGGTAACCGATCGTGATCACTGTGCGGATCTAACGGACCTCCCGATCATTGTAGAAATCGGAACTATCATGGTTGCTTGGAGACCTTGGCATGCTTCCCCTTGATGGTGTCGAAATGTAGCTTCACCTTATCAAAGATGGTTTTGTAGGCGCAGGAATCTGGAGCTAAGTGTTCAGCCTTTGCTTGCAATTCGCTTGCGCGTCAACCTTATGCGCAGTCGTCCGCACCATCTGCAGTCAATGAATGGTTCGATGCTGCATCATCGAGCTGCGAAGCAGCTCTAGCGAGGGACTCTTCGTGAGGTATTCATCGTCGAGGCGCGTCACCTCATGCGCGAAAATCAACGAGATGGTGCTCATGGCAAGTTCCGCTGGGCGCGTCATGCCGCGGACATTCCAGCGCTCAGCCTTCGCGCGCCCCGAGAAGCTGGCGATCGAGCTGGCAAACACCAAGCCTAGTCGTGCCGATTCCACGCCACCCTGTTGATGGGTCGTGGCAACCGATCGAACCGAGAGATAGATCAGGTACATCACCTGATTGACGCTGAACATTACCAGCGAGTGTCGAAGCGAGTCGATGGCGCAGTAAGTCCATTCGGGGTTGTAACCGGATTTTGACAGCAACCAGCTTGCGTACTGAGCCACCTCGGCGAGCGCCAGATCCTCCCAAAGCGCAAGAAGGGCGGATAGCGACTCATCATCATCGAAGTCGACTTCACTCCATATTTCGTTAGCGATGTCGTGTCGACGTCGACAATCACCGGGTGCCGAGCGGATGCGCCACGCCACACTGTCGAAACCGTACTTCATCCAATCTCGAGACAGCAGCCAATCATCGGCGTGCGCCAAGGAAAGTTCTGGCTCGATGATTCCCAAGGCTTGCAGCGATAGAAGGATGCGATGAGAGAAGTGCTCGTGAGGGGCGAGCTGTCTCTGGAGTGCATCCAGCGGTAGAAGGCGAGTCAATGAGGCATCCGCCGCCACGCGAACAGCAGCGGTGAAGTACAGGCTGGCAGTCAGATCACTCGGGTTCAAGGGTTGCCTTCGTAGCTCGTGATTTGCACCGCTGCGTCAGTGCGATGGATGCGGCAAACCGGCGATACTAAGGAAATCTTAGCTTGCGAGCAAATTTAATTTCATGACTCAGCCCGGAAGTCTGTATATAAGGCGCGATCGTCTTGCCGGTGGCCTATGGGGCCTCTTGATCGGTAACGCCATGGGCGTGCCGTATGCGCACCAAGATGTGGAGGAATTGTCCGCCATCGCGATGACCGACTTCGAACCTCCTACCGGCTTCTTCCGATCCTATGTGGATGTACCCCCACGGACATGGACCATGGAGGGAGCACAGGCATTGTGTTTCCTGCACGCACTTCTCCTCCATGAGCAGTTTGGCCTGGATGATCTGACAGAACGTGTGATCGGCTGGTCAGAGATGGGCCTTTATTCGGTCGACTCCTGCAAGCCGGCAAACGATCCTGACACGGCCGATATGGTCCAGTCGCTATTGAACGTGCCTGCGGGCCACGCTTCACATGACACCGGGCGCGCCGGTGACCGAAGTGCGTTGATCCGTATGCTTCCGCTAGTTCTCTGCCACCTTGGTAGCGAAGCGGAGCTGGTTGCCAAGGCGGTACGATTGTCTTCAACCAAGACAGCGCACCGTTTCGCCAGGACAGCATCCGTGATGTACGCCTTGTGGGCGCGCGCCGAACTGGATGCCAAGCCTGCGCCATGGACTTATGCGGCGGCGCGATTGCGTGAACTCGGCCCAGCGGCGGGGCTAGCTACGACGGATATCGAACAGGTGCTGGATCGTGAGCATGGAACCTACGCGTCTGGTAGCAGTGATGTCATAGATAGCTTGTGGTCAGCACGGGTGGCGATGAATGAAACCGATAGCTATACCGATGCCGTGCGTCGCGCGATTGCTTTCGGAGGCGACACGGATCTCACCGCCGCCGTGACGGGTGGCATCGCCGGGCTCCGATATGGCATGTATGGCATTCCGGATGCGTGGCGCGAACAGCTACGCGGCAAAGAGAAGATAGACGACCGCCTCGTTGTGCTCCTGATTCATGCAACACCGCGCCAAACCGCCTGGATCAGCAAGGCACGCAGCAGTCGCACCGACCCTTTGCGTATCGGGACCATCGATCTGGCGTACGGTGGCAAGATCGGCATCACCTTCTGCCCGGGCAAGAAGCAGCCGTTTGCGGATACGGGGGCGTGGAATCGCAATCTTGACACCGATCTCGACGCCATCAAGGCCTGGGGTGCGACGCATCTGGTGACGCTGATTGCACCTTGGGAGTTTGTCGACCTCGATGTCATCGCACTACCCAAGCGGGCCGAGGCACATGGACTGATCTGGCATCACGCCCCGATTCTGGATGGTCATGCACCTGACATCCTGCCAAAGGGGTTCACCTCAGAGGAGTGGTTCGAGGGCAAGTGGCCGGTCATTCTGCCCCAACTTCATGCAGCACTCGATCGTGGCGAAAGTGTGGTCGTGCATTGTAAAAGCGGTCTGGGGCGTGCTGGCACGGTGGCTGCGCTGTTGCTGGCAAGTCGCGACCCGTCACTGCCATGCGATGAAGTGGTCAAACGTGTACGCGCAGCACGACCGAACGCGATTGAAACAGTTGTTCAGGAGCGTTATCTGGCGAGTCACCTATCGGGATAGGCGGCCTTCCACAGTACTGAGCATAAACGCTCAAATTTCAAACCGCTTTCACATAGCTAGGCGCACCGTTCGTTTGTTGCGTCTGGCAACTTATTGTTGGAGACGGTCACATGAGTATTTCTCGCAAACTACTCGGTTCACTCGCGCTCACACTGGCCATCAGTGGTATCGCTGTGGCCCAAGACAGCACGCCCACCAGCGGCATGGACAAAATGGGTGCCATGCACTCGGACATGAAGGGTATGCACGGCAACATGATGGGTATGCACAAGATGCCGGCGACCGTGACGGCGGCGGATGCGAAAACCGGTGTGGTCGACGTGACGACCGAAGGTATGGCTTTGAAGGTGCATTTCCCACCATCCGCCATGGCCAGCTTGAAAGCGGGTGACAAGATTACGTTGCATATGGGCTTCAGCAAGCCGTGAATCATCTGCACCCCACTCCAGAGTTGAGGGGGCCTGATTGCAAGGGTAAGCTCACCTCATGACCTTCTCGCTACGTCAGCTCGCTCGTTCACGTCGCCTCCGGGCGATGGGCGTGTTGGCGTGGCTGATGTTGGTCATCAACTCATTGGCCGCTGCACCGATGGGCATGACGGGAGTGCCTCATTCCCATGCCATGCACACAACGGTTGCGGCGGTCAGTGAACACTGTCATCACCACGTCGCCGCCAACAAGGCCGCTCGCTCCTGTTGCGACGATCAGGCCGGTTGCTGCGGTGGTATGACCGGTCACAGCTGTAATTGTGCGGCGATGTGCAGTACCACGTTGCCACCCGAACCGGCGGTTGTTTTGGTCTCGTCCGCGATCACCGCCCGTTACGCCATGCCGCTGCCCAGTAGCGCACCCTCGTTGAATACCGCCCCTCCGTTGCGACCACCGGCGGTCTGACTCTCCCTCGTTGTTGATGAGCTTTGCTGGCGATCGTCGTGTGTCGATGATCGCAAGCAATCGGCTGTGATCGGTATCGGCATGATCGATACCGCCTGCCCTGGAGAGAGTCCATGAACCTGTTTTCCCCGCCCCCGGCCGATTTGTCGCGGCGTCGTTTCGTCCAAGGCATCGCCATCGGCGGTGCCGTCGCCGGTCTCGGCCTGTTGCGCCCTTCCAACGCCTGGGCGTTGACGAGTCCCGGCCAGCCCACGGTGCTGAGCGGCACCGACTTCGCGCTGGATATCGCCGAAACCCCGGTCAACTACACCGGTGCCACGCGCCTGGCCACCACCGTCAATGGCGGTATCCCCGGCCCGATCCTGCGCTGGAAGGAAGGCACCACGGTGAACCTGCGCGTGTCTAATCGGCTGCGCGTGCCGACCTCGATCCACTGGCACGGCATCATCCTGCCGTTTCAGGAAGACGGTGTGCCCGGCATCAGTTTCGATGGCATTGCGCCCGGTGAAACCTTCCTCTACCAGTTCAAGGTGCGCCAGTCTGGCACGTACTGGTACCACTCGCATTCGGGCTTTCAGGAGCAGACCGGTATGTACGGTCCGCTGGTGATCGAACCCGCAGGTCCCGATCGTCATCCCACCGATCGCGACTACGTCGTGATGCTCAACGACTGGACCGACGAAAATCCCGAACGGATTTTCGCCAAGCTCAAGAAGCAGAGCGACTACTACAACTTTGCCCAGCCCACCGTGCCGGATTTCTTCCGCGACGTGCGCGAAAAAGGCCTGAGCCAGGCGCTGGCCATGCGCAAGATGTGGAATGAGATGCGCATGAATCCGACCGATTTTGGCGACGTCTCCGGTTACACCTATACCTACCTGATGAACGGTGCGGCCCCAGCCGGCAACTGGACGGGCATCTTCAAACCCGGGGAGAAGATCCGACTGCGTTTCATCAATGGCTCGGCGCAGACGATTTTCGACGTGCGCATTCCGGGCCTGAAGATGACGGTGATCTCGGCCGATGGCCAGGACGTCGACCCGGTGTCGGTCGACGAATTTCGCATCTCGGTGGCCGAAACCTACGACGTGATCGTCGAGCCGCAGGACGAGCGCGCCTACACGCTGTTCGCCCAGTCGATCGACCGCACCGGTTATGCCCGCGGCACCCTGGCACCACGCGCGGGGATGGAGGCGGAGGTGCCCAAGCCCGATCCCATTCAGTGGTTGGCCATGCAGGACATGATGGGCGCGATGGCGATGGGTGATGCCGGTCACGGCGGCATGCAAGGGATGTCGGGCATGAGCGGCATGCAGGGCATGGCCGGCATGGATCATGGTGCGATGCCGGGCATGGCGCCCGCTGCTCCGGTGGTGCGCCATGCGCGCACCGAATACGGCCCTGGTGTGGACATGCACGTGGACATGCCACGCACCAATCTCGACGATCCAGGCATCGGCCTGCGCGACAACGGCCGCCGCGTGCTGACCTACGCCGACCTTCACACCATCGGCGGCCCGATCGATGCGCGCGAGCCCAGCCGCGAGATCGAGCTGCACCTGACCGGCAACATGGAGCGCTTCATCTGGTCGTTCGACGGCGTGAAGTTCTCCGATGCCAAGCCGGTGCATTTCAACAGTGGCGAACGCCTGCGCATCGTGCTGGTCAACGACACGATGATGAATCATCCGATCCACCTGCATGGCATGTGGAGCGAGATGGAAAATCCGCAAGGCCAGTTCCAGGTACGCAAGCACACCATCAACGTGCAGCCGGCGCAGCGCATCACCTATGCGGTGTCGGCCGACAACCCGGGCCGCTGGGCGTACCACTGCCACCTGCTGTATCACATGGAAGCGGGCATGTTCCGCGAGGTGGTGGTGTCATGAAAGTGAATCGTCGTAACACCTCAACCGCTCCGCACCGTTCGGTATTGCTGGCTGCAGTGCTACTGGCTTTGCCGATGGCCGCTACGGCGCAGACCGCGCCCGCGTCCAGCAGCACATCGTCGATGGACATGAGTTCGATGCCGGGCATGGATCACGGCAGCATGGCTGGTATGACGATGCCGGCTCCCGCAAGTAGCGCTGCCAAACCGGCCACGAAAGCGCCCGCCAAGAAAGCCAAGAAGAAACCCGTCTCTGTTCCCCCGACACCGGCTTCCCACGCCATGGACGACATGAAGGGCATGGATCACGGCGCGATGCCGGGCATGGACCACAGCACGATGTCGGACATGTCGATGCCCGCCAAGCCCGCCGCATCGGCAGCCCCCGCCGGCGACATGTCGGGGATGGATCATTCATCAATGCCCGGCATGAGTCCGCAGGCGATGCAAGGGATGGATCACAGCGGCATGGCCGGGATGGATCACGGTGCGATGCCCCCAAAGGGACAAGGCGACATGACCGGCATGGGCGCGATGCCTGGCATGACGATGGGCCCCATGCAGGGCGGTAGTCCGCCACCTAACGCACGGAGCCCCGACTACTCCGATGGCATCGGCTACGGTTCCATGAAGGGCATGGACATGGCTGACAACGCGTCGTTGGGCATGCTTTTGATCGATCAGCTGGAAGCTTTCCACGGTCGCGATGCCAATGGTCAGAGCTGGGAAGCCCAAGGCTGGTACGGCAACGACGAGAACAAGCTGTGGGTACGCACCGAGGGTGAGCGTAGCCGCGGCAAGCTGGAAGATGGCGACCTCGAAGCGTTTTGGAACCACAATGTCGCCACGTTCTGGAGTACTCAGCTGGGCGTACGCCAAGAACTCGGTGAGGGGCCGAACCGCAGCTGGGCGGCATTCGGTGTGCAGGGACTGGCACCGTACTGGTTTGAAATGGAAGCGACCGGCTATGTCGGTGCCTCGGGACGCACCGCCGCGCGCCTGCGTGCCGAGTACGAACTGTTGTTCACCCAGCGCCTGATCCTGCAGCCGGAAGCGGAAATCAACCTCTACGGCAAGAACGATCCGCAACGCCGGATCGGTAGCGGCGTGTCCGACATTCAGTTTGGCTTGCGTCTGCGCTACGAGATCCGCCGACAATTCGCGCCCTATATCGGCGTGAACTGGGTGCGCCGCATCGGCACGACGGCCGACTACGCCAGGCAGGATCATCAACCCGTTCTCGACCGGCAGATCGTGGCCGGCGTTCGCATCTGGTTTTAAGGGGAAACATCATGAAACAGCACATCAAGCATCACAGCATCACCGTTGCCGTCGTCCTGGGTGTTCTTGCCATCGGTGCAGGCGCGTTCGTGTATTCCGGCATCTACAACATCGGTGCCGACGACCACCACACCAAGCCGGTTTTTGCGGTCTTGCAGACCCTGCGCGAGCGCTCCATCCACGTGCGCTCGGAAGACCTCACGATGCCGGACCTCAACGACCCGCAGCTGATCCTGAAAGGGGCCGGCCAGTACGCGGCGATGTGCACCCAGTGTCATCTCAAGCCTGGCATGAAGGATTCGGAGCTTCGTCCCGGCCTGTACCCACAGCCGCCCAACCTGTCACAGACGCGCGTCGACCCGAAGGATGCATTCTGGATCATCAAGCACGGCATCAAGATGAGCGCGATGCCAGCCTGGGGCGGCAGCCACGACGACCCCACCATCTGGAGCATGGTCGCCTTCCTGCAGAAGCTGCCGGGCATGACGCCGGCGCAATACAAGGACATCGTCGCGAAGGCACCACCGGATGAAGACATGGATATGGACGAAGACAGTGGCCACAGCCACGGCGGTGCGGCCGACGAGGACACCCATGGTGCTGCCGACATGAAGGAGATGGTCATGTCCAGTGAAGCTGGCCATAGCCACGACGCTGCCGCGAAAGACGGCCACGATCATGCGGCGGCCACCGCGCCTGTGGCCGAAGCCCCGTTGTCGCTGGACGGCATGAAGCCGAAGGCGGTACCCGAGGCCGAGGCCGTGGCGCAGGCGTTCCACACGGCGTTGCAGCATGGCGACCGTGCAGCAGTGCTCGCGCTATTGGCGCCCAACGTCACCATCAGTGAAGACGGCCATACCCAGACGCGCGATGACTACGCAAACGGCCATCTCGGCGAGGACATTGCGTTTCTGAAGAGTGCCCAGATTACCCCGGTCTCGTTGGGTTCGATGCCCATGGGCGACACCGCCATGGTCGGCAGCGAAAGCGACATCAAGGTCACGATCAAGGACAAGCCGACCACGCTGCGCAGTCGCGAATTGCTCAATCTCAAACAGGACGGCAAGAACTGGAAAATCGTGTCCATCCAGTGGCAGTCCGCACCGGTATCGGGAGAATGACCATGAGGCGATGGCTTTCCCGCTTGGGCAGTGTCGCCCTGTTTGCCGCCGCATTCTCACCCGTAGCGATGGCAGCGAATGCGATCGATGTCTACCGCGATCCCTCGTGCGGCTGTTGCGGCGCTTGGATTTCCTATCTGCGCACGCAGGGCTACACCGTCACCGTGCATGAAGATCAGTCGATGATGGTGGTCAAGACGCGGTTGGGCGTGCCTGCCGATGCCGCGTCCTGCCATACGGCGCTGATCGGCGGTTACGTTATCGAAGGGCATGTTCCGGTGGAAGACATCCGCCGGCTGCTCGCCGAACATCCGGACGCCCGAGGCTTGGCAGCACCGGGTATGCCGATGGGTTCGCCCGGCATGGAGATGAGTGCGCCGGAGCGCTATGACGTGGTGTTGATTGGCCGGGATGGATCCTCTCGCGTCTTTGCCGCCCACGGCCCGAAGGCGTAATCGTCGTGGCCGGTGGACGCACTGTTCGTTCGTGCGCCGGCCACGATCGCACAGCATGTGCCCCTGACATCCAAGCATGGTTCGGAGAGTGATGATGTTCCTGCAGCCGATCGATATTTTTGTCTACGCCTGGCTTGCCATCGCGGTGCTCTCGGCGATCTATGTGGCGTGGGATCAGTTCCGCGGTAATCCCGAACCCACGGTGATGAAGTGGGGCTTCGTGCTGATCACGCTGTACATGGGGCCGATCGGCTTGCTGCTCTACGTGATGGCGGACAAGGAGCCAGCGCCGGGTACGCATGAAGCGTTCGTGCAGCCACTGTGGAAACAGGGTGTGGGCTCGGCCGTGCACTGTGTCGCCGGTGACGCGACCGGCATCATTCTCGCCGCGGTGGTGGTTTCCGTGATCGGCCTGCCGATGTGGGCCGATCTGATCGTCGAATACGCCGCCGGCTTCCTGTTTGGCCTGCTGATTTTCCAGTCGCTGTTCATGCGCAAGATGATGGGCGGCTCGTATCTGGAAAACGTACGCAAGTCGTTCATGCCCGAATTCATTTCGATGAACGCGATGATGGCGGGCATGGCACCGGTCATGGTGCTGCTGATGATGGGGCGCGACATGCGTGCGATGTGGCCGGGCGAGCCGCTGTTCTGGTTCGTGATGTCGCTCGGCGTCACGGCCGGATATGCAGTGACCTATCCGGTCAACGTGTGGCTGGTATCGCGCGGCATGAAGCACGGACTGATGACGGTGCGCGACGATGCCCCTGCCCAACACGATGCACCATCTCAGGCAGCGAAGAACGCATCGCACGATCATGGCGCGATGGCGTCGATGCCCGCCGGTCACGCGATGCCGGCGGACACCGGAATGGGTGACGGCAAGCACGACGCGTCCGCCGGCCACGGCATGCACGGCGGCGGCAAGACGCCCACACGCGCGCAGCTCGTGGCGGTCACTGCTTTCACCAGCCTGATGCTGATCGCCGGCATGACCTTGCCCTCCGCCTTCGTCAACATGCGGCTGTCCGCGCACGAGGTCGGCAAACTGATCATGCCGCCGGGGATGATCACCACGCAGGAAACCCCGGCCGCGACCATGCGCGACATGGCCGGCATTGATCCACGCGAAAGCGTGTATACCGCACCCGTCGCTGCCCAGGGCGACCAACTGCTGCCGCCGCAGATCGTCGACGGGGTGAAGGTCTTCCACTTCGATCTCGAAGTGATCCAGTGGAGCATCCTCGCCGATCGGCCGGTGAACGCCTATGCAGTCAACCGCCAGGTGCCCGGCCCGCGCATCGAACTGGAGCAAGGAGATCACGTGCGCTTCGTGGTCACAAATCATCTGCCCGAATCCACCACGCTGCATTGGCATGGATTGATCGTGCCCAACGCGATGGACGGCCCGGCCGTCGTCACACAGAAGCCGATCGCCCCCGGTGCGACCTACACTTACGACTATGTGGTGCCCCAAGTCGGCACGTATTTCTATCACTCGCACGATCATCCGGATCGCCAGCAAAGCCTGGGCCTCTACGGCGCACTCATCGTACGACCCACGCACAATCCGGACAATCTCAAGCGCCTGGCCGCATTGCATCTGCCACCGGAAGAGGTAACGGCGGCGGCCGATCCGGCGAAAGAAGTGAAAGCCGATCACGAATACACCCTGCTGCTACAGGAATGGCTGGCCCGTGACGGCATCACCTATCCGGCGATGAACATGGAAGGCGGACTACCCAACTACTTCACGATCAACGGCAAGGCGTACCCGTCGACCGATACGGTAAAAATGCGCGTGGGCGAAACGATCAAGATCCGCTTCATCGGCAGCAACACCAATTTCGTGCATCCGATGCATATCCACGGCGGCCCCTTCACCGTGGTGGCCCGTGACGGCGTGGATCTACCCAAGGATGCGCAGTTCCAGGCGGATACCGTGAACGTCGGTCCCGGCCAGCGCTACGACGTGATCTGGACGGCGCGCAAACCGGGCCGCTGGCTGGTGCACTGCCATATTCCGCACCACACGACCAACAACAACCAGGAGCAGCAAGGCGGCGGCGGATTGATGATGGTGCTCGACGTGCTCGACGCCAACGGGCATTCGCTGCCGATGCCGGCGCAGTAAGATCATCACCCTCATGACCCGCATCCCTCATCCGACATTGATGCCACGCCGTTGGCGCTTGCGCGACATTCGTCGCGCACGCCTGACGCGCTGGCTGCTGCTCGGCAGTGTGTTGTTCATGATGGGCTTGCAATCGGCCCTGGCTGCCTACGCGTGCACGATGCCGTCGGGCATGATGGGCCCGGCCATGGCCATGAGTACATCCGCCCGGGATGCTTCCATGGCCACCACGTGCCCAGAGATGCAACACGCCCCGGCCGATCGGTTGTTGTGTGCCAAGCACTGCGCCTCCGACGCCTCTGCGCCGACCGATGCCCGTCCACTGTCGGTGCCGCCCAATGTGCTGACCGCGTTGCCGCCGGTGTTGCCCGTAATGGCCATGCAAACACAGGCCACGGCGGAGCCCGAGCGGCGTTACCAACTGCGTGCGCCTCCGCCATCGGCCACCTTGTTGTTCTGCTCTCTCCTGATCTAGCGCACCACGGGTTCGACCGCGGTGTCGTCGCGCCCATTCGGGCCGATGCAAGCTAGATCATGGGAGTGCTCCATCATGGGTTTCCTTTCTTTCGCCCGGTGCTATGCGCCGGGTCTGGCCATCGTCCTGGGTTGGACGGTGGCGACGGCGGTGTACGCGGCCGATCGGCCGCTGACGCTTGAAGCCGCGGTGCAGCGCGGTGTGACGCAGGCGCCGTTGTTGACCGCTCGTGACGCTGATATCGATGCGATGCGTGAAGAAGCTGCTCGGGCCGGGCGACTTCCCGATCCGTCGCTGACATTCGGCGTGTCCAACTACCCCGTGACCGATCCGGGCGCTTTCAGCTTGCGCTCGGACACGATGACCATGCGCACCGTCGGGGTGATGCAGACGATTCCCTCGCGCGCAGCGCGCGACGCCGAACGTGGTCTGGCCACTGCGCAGATCGATGCCGCCGAAGCCGATCGCGCAGGCACGGCGCAAACGGTGCAGGAACGCATCGCCGATGCCTGGATCGACCTATGGGCGATCCAGCAGAAGCGCGCGCTGCTGGCCGAGTTGCATGCTGAGAGTGGCTTGGCCGTGCAGATCGCGCAGGCGCGATTGCGTGGTGGTGACGGCAGCGCGACCGATGCGCTGGCCGCCCGAGCCGAGGCCGCGACCTTGGACAATCGTCTGGAGGCCGTCGATGCGGAGCTCGCCGCCGCTCAGGCAGGTTTGCAGCGCTGGCTTGGCCCGAGCGTTACCAAACTGGCTGAAGCACCGGACTTTGGTCAATTGCCGGTCACGGCGGATCGCCTGGAACAGCACATCGATCAGCAAGCGCCGATGCAGGCGTGGCAGGCGCGCGAACAGGTCGCGCAAGCGGCGCTCGATCAGGCGCGTGCGGCCAAACATCCGGACTGGAGCGTGGAGGCCAGCTACGGCAAACGGGCACCGGGCTTGTCCGACATGGTGATGTTGCAGGTGGGCGTGAGCCTGCCGCTGTTCACCCGCAACCGGCAGGATCGCGGCATCAGCGCGAAACAGGCGCAATGGGACGCCGTGCAGGCGGCGCATGAAGACGCCCGTCGCGCGCAGGTGGAGGCAGTGACACGCGCGGTCGCGACATGGCAGGGATGGAACCGACAAATCCAGCGCTACCAGGAAACCTTGCTACCACTGGATCGGGATCGCGCCACCACGGCGCTGGCTGGCTACCGCGGTGGCGGCCTGTTGCAGCCATGGCTGGATGCCCGTCGCGACGAGATTGAATTGCGTCTGAGTTATGCCGATGCGCTGGCCGCCCGCGCCCGGTTATGGGCCTCGCTGGCTTATTTGTTGCCGACCTCGGAGACGACGCCATGAAGCGTGCATTGATGATCCTAGCCGGTCTATTGCTGGCAGCTCTTTTGCTTTTGGTCGGGTACTTCAGCGGTCGTCGACACCCGCCAACGTCGTCCGCTCAGACAGCGTCCGCCGTGGCTGCTGCCCATGGCGGCGACAAAAAAGTTCTGTACTGGTACGACACGATGGTGCCCCAGCAGCATTTCGACAAACCGGGGCTGTCGCCAATGGGCATGCAGATGGTGCCTAAGTATGCCGACGAAGGCGGGGCCAAGGATGTCGTCCGGATCGACCCAGCGACGGTGCAGAATCTGGGGGTGCGCACGGCACCGGTCGAGCGCCGCGTGCTGGCGTCAGCCATCCGGGTGCCGGGCACCATCACCTGGGATCTGCGCCAAGCCATTACCATCAGCGCACGCGTCGATGCGGTGGTGAGCAAGCTGGACGTGCGCGCACCGTATACCGTGGTCAAAGCAGGTGAGCCGCTGGCTGAGCTGTTGGCCCCCCAATGGAGCAGTGCATTAGCCGAATACGACGCGCTTCAGCATGCGCAGTCGGCCGACGCGAAAGACCTTCGCGCGGCTTCGCGGGAACGCCTGCAGGTACTGGGCCTGACGCCCGCAAATATTCAGTCGTCGCGTCATGGCGTGGGTGCGGCGATCACGCTGCATGCGCCGCAAGCGGGCGTTGTCACCACACTGGATGTACGCGAGGGCCAACGCGTCAGTGCGGGCCAGACCCTGATGACCGTGAATGGCCTGTCCACCGTGTGGATCGAGGCAGCGCTGCCGCAGGCGGCAGCCGGTGCGGTGCGCAGTGGCACGCCAGTCACCGTCACGGTCGATGCGCTGCCGGGCCGATCGTTTCACGGCACCGTGGAAACCTTGCTGCCGGATGTGGATGCGATGACGCGCACCCAGCGTGCCCGCATCGTGCTCGCCAATGCCGACGGTGCCCTGAGTCCGGGCATGTTCGCCACCGTGCAACTCAATCCGACTCCCGACGCGGCTGTGCCGGTGGTGCCGGACGACGCGCTGATCGCGACGGGGAACCATACGCGAGTCATTCTCGCCGAAGGGGATGGTCACTTCCGTGCCGTGTCGGTGCGTACCGGGCGCGCGGCCGGCGGCTATACGGAAATTCTCGCCGGCCTCCATGGGGGCGAGAAAGTCGTGATCTCCGGTCAGTTCCTGATCGATTCGGAGGCGAGTCTGTCCGGTGCGCTGGAACGCCTGAATGACGCCGCCGCCAAACCGGCATCGGCGGCGAGTGCGTCGATGCCGGGCATGCCGATGGGAGGCAAACCATGATCGCCGCCCTGATCCGCGCGGCGATAGCGCATCGCGTGTTCGTATTGCTAGCCGCGCTGGCACTGGCGGCGGTTGGCGTGTTTTCCGCACTGCATACGTCGGTCGACGCACTGCCCGATCTATCCGACACCCAGGTGATCATCCGCACCAGCTACCCGGGTCAGTCGCCCCAGGTGGTCGAGGACCAGGTCACCTATCCGCTGGCCACCACCATGCTGTCGGTACCCGGCGCGACGACCGTGCGCGCCTTTTCGTTCTTCGGCGATTCGTACGTCGACGTGCTGTTCGACGACAGCACCGATCTGTATTGGGCGCGTTCGCGTGTGCTGGAATATCTGAGCCAGGCGCGCGATCGCCTGCCGGCCGACGTGACGCCCGCCCTCGGTCCTGACGCGACGGGACTCGGCTGGATTTACGAATACGCCCTGATCGACCGCACCGGCCAGCACGACCTTGGTCAGTTACGTGCGCTGCAGGACTGGTTCCTGCGCTATCAGCTCAAGACGGTGCCGAATGTCGCCGAGGTGGCCACCCTGGGTGGTATGGAGCGCGCGTGGCAGATCGTGCCTGATCCGCAGGCGCTGGCGGCGCGCGGCCTCACCGTGACGCAGCTGGTCGATGCCATCCGCAGTGCGAACGGCGCCAACGGCGGGTCGGTGATCGAACAGGGCGAAGCGGAACTGATGGTGCGCAGCGAAGGCTATCTGAAGAGCCGCGCGGATTTCGAAAATGTGCCCATCACCACCAACGCCGGCGGCGTGCCGGTGCTGCTGCGCGACGTGGCGACGGTGCGGCGCGGCCCCACGTTCCGCCGTGGCCTCGCCGAGCTGGACGGTCAAGGTGAAGTGGTCGGCGGCATCATCGTGATGCGCACGGGCAAGAACGCCAAGACCACCATCGCCGCGGTGAAGACGCGACTGGCGGAACTGCAACGCAGCCTGCCGGCCGGTGTCGAGATCGTGCCGACTTACGATCGCTCCCGGCTGATCGATGCGGCCGTGGAGAACCTGTGGGGCAAGCTGCTGGAAGAGTTCCTGATCGTCGCCTTGGTCTGTGTACTGTTTCTCGGCCATCTGCGCTCGGCGCTGGTCGCGGTGATCACCTTACCGTTGGGCGTGCTGACTGCGTTCATCGTGATGAACCTGCAAGGGGTGTCGGCGAACCTGATGTCGCTCGGCGGTATCGCGATTGCGATCGGTGCGATGGTCGATGCGGCGATCGTGATGATCGAGAACACCCACAAGCATCTGGAGCATTGGCGCGAGGCGCACGACGGCGAGGATCCGCAGGGGGCCGAACGCTGGTCGCTGATTGCCGAGTCCACCGCCGAGGTGGGACCGGCGCTGTTCGTGAGCCTGTTGGTGATCGCGCTGTCGTTTGTGCCGGTGTTTGGGCTGCAAGGCCAGGAAGGCAAGCTGTTCAAGCCGCTGGCGTTCACCAAGACCTACTCGATGGCCGCAGCGGCGGGACTGGCCGTGACGCTGGTGCCGGTGCTGATGGGTTATCTGGTGCGCGGACGCATCCGTGCCGAGCGCGCCAACCCACTCAACCGGGGCTTGATGCATGGCTATCGGCCGGTCCTTGAAGCGGTGCTGCGCTATCCCAAAGCCACCTTGTTGCTGGCCGGTGTGCTGTTGCTCACTGCCATCGTGCCGCTGACCCGACTCGGCAGCGAGTTCATGCCGGCGATGGATGAAGGCACGCTGCTGTATATGCCGACCGCCTTGCCGGGTTTGTCCGCCGGTAAAGCCTCGCAACTGTTGCAGCTGACCGATCGCATGATCAAGACCGTGCCCGAGGTCGCGCATGTGTTCGGCAAGGCGGGACGCGCCGACACCGCCACCGATCCGGCACCGCTGGAGATGTTCGAGACCACGATCACCTTCAAGCCGAAGGATGAGTGGCGGCCGGGCATGACGATGGACAAGATCAAAGCTGAGCTGGACAAGGCGGTGCACGTACCGGGGCTCACGAACCTGTTCGTGCCGCCGATCCGCAATCGCATCGACATGCTCTCCACCGGCATCAAGAGCCCGATCGGCATCAAGGTCCTGGGCACCGATCTGGCGACCCTGCAAACCTTGGCCGACCGCATCGAGACGGTGGCGAAGACCGTGCCCGGCGTCAGCTCGGCGATTGCCGAGCGTCCGACCAGCGGTCGCTACGTCGATGTGCACATTCGTCGTGATGACGCGGCACGTTATGGGCTGTCCCAACAGCAGCTGCAGCAGTTGATCGCGACCGTGGTTGGCGGTGATCCGATCGACCAGACGATCGAAGGGCGCGAGCGTTATCCAATCGTGGTGCGCTACCCGCGTGCCGAGCGTGATTCGGTGGAAGCGCTGCGGCAGTTGCCGATCGTCGCTGCCAACGGCGCCCAGCTCACGCTGAGTCAGGTGGCTGACATCACCGTGGTGGCAGGGCCGTCGATGCTGAAAAGCGAGGACGGTCAGTTGGCGACCTATGTCTACGTCGACACGGCAAGCAGCAACCTCGGCGGTGTGGTCGCGGATCTGCAGCGTGCGGTGGCACAGCAGGTCACCTTGCCACCGGGTACCACCGTGGCCTGGTCCGGTCAGTTTGAATATCTGGCCAGTGCCATGCAGCGCCTCAAGCTGGTGGTGCCGATCGCGCTGGTGATCATCTTTCTGCTGATCTACGCCGTGTTCCGACGCGTGAGCGAAGCGGCGCTGATCATGGCCAGTGTGCCGCTGGCACTGGTCGGCGGCCTGTGGCTGATCTGGTTGCTCGGCCACGCGGTGTCGGTGGCCACGATCATCGGCTTCATCGCGCTGGCCGGCGTCGCCGCCGAGTTCGGCGTGGTGATGTTGTTGTATCTGCGCCATGCCTGGGATCGGCAGCTCGCGCGCGATCCGCAGGCCGGTTTCGACGCACTGGATGAAGCCATTCGCCAAGGGGCCGTGCAGCGTGTGCGCCCCCTGGCAATGACCGTCGCGGTGATCCTCGCCGGCCTGTTTCCGATCCTGCTCGGCCACGGTGCCGGCTCGGAAGTGATGCAGCGCATCGCGGCCCCCATGATCGGCGGCATGCTCACCGCCCCGTTGTTGACCATGCTCGCCCTGCCTGCCGCGTTCCGCCTGCTGGTTCGTTATCGCTTGCGCAAAGCCCGCGAGGCAGAGACCTCACTTCACTCCAACCCACAAGGAAACTGACGTATGAAAAAGCACCTCCTTACCTTCGCGCTCACCGGTGCGCTGCTCCCCGCTTCCAGCGTGGTCGCCGCCCAGAAGATGGATCCGAACATGCCTGGCATGACCGGCATGCAGCACGACGCCAAACCGGCTGACGCGCAAGGCACTGGCATCGTCAAGGCAATCGACACAGTCAAGAACACCATCACGCTGCAGCACGAGGCGATCACCGCCATTGGCTGGCCGGCCATGACCATGCCGTTCAAGGTGGCGTCACCCGACCTATTGAAGCACGTGAAAGTCGGCGACGAGGTGCAATTCACCCTGCATCCGGCGGGCATGGCCAGCACGGTGACGTCGATCACGCCTGCGCAGTAGTAAGCGGATGCGCGTGTGCCTGTGCGAGCAGGCGCACGCCTATGCCTGCCGAAGGAAATCCAGTGTCGGGCAGTGACCGCCACGCGGAACCTGCGCGCAGTCGGCGGCGAGCTGCACGAGTTCCGCCTCCAACCGCCGCAGGTCCTCCAGCTTGCGGCGCACATCGAAAAGCTTGTGCTCGGTCAGTCGGCGTGTCTGCGCGCAGGCCCGCTTGCCCTTGAGCTGCAGCAGTCCGGCGATCTCCTCCAGCGTGAAGCCCATGGTCTTGGCGCGACGGATGAACTGCAGGCGCATCACGTCCGTCTGCCCGTAGCGACGCACGCCGCCCAGAGGCCGCTCGGGCTCATGCAACAGGCCCACACGCTGGTAATAGCGCACCGTCTCGACGTGCACGTCAGCGGCCAAAGCCAACCGACCGATAGTGAGCGCAGAAGTCATGCTTGACTCCGTAGTTGGGTACGGAAGTTAGTATGCACCCATGACTACGCTCCCGGCCAAATCGTCGCTGCCCGCCATGATCGTTGCGCTGCTCGCGGCGATCGGTGCATCGGTGTGTTGCGTGGTACCGCTGGCACTGGTGCTGCTGGGCATCAGTGGCGCGTGGATTGCCCATCTCACGGCGCTCGATCCCTGGCGTCCCTGGTTCATCGCGGCCACGTTGCTTTGCCTTGGTCTCGCGTTCTGGACGCTGTATGGACCATCGTCGCGTTGCCGCACCGAGGGCGTCTGCATCGACCCCGCCATTTTGCGTCGGCGCCGATTCTGGCTGTGGACAGCCACGGTACTGATCGCGCTTCTGTTGCTGTTTCCCTATCTCATCGGTTGGTTTTTGTAGGAGACGAATGATGCGTCCGTGGCTATTCGCTGTAATCGCCTTCCTGTGGCTGGGCATGGCTCATGCGGCAACACCCACAACGGCCGTGCTGCATGCGGCGAACATGACGTGCCCGACCTGTAGCGTGACGATTGAGAAGGCCTTGAGCCGTATACCGGGTGTCACGAGCACGAAGGTCGATCTCAAGGCTGAGACAGTCACCGTGGGGTTCGATGCCGATCGTGCCACTGTCTCAACACTGGCGCGCACCATTACCGAAGCAGGCTTCCCGGCCACGGCGAAAGCCTATGGCGGTTGAGCCCATCCTGCAGAGCACGCTGACCTGTCCACAGTGCGGACATCAGGTCACCGAGACCATGCCTACCGATGCCTGCCAGTTCTTTTACGACTGCACAGGTTGCGGCGAGCTGCTCCGGCCGAAAGCGGGTGACTGCTGCGTGTTCTGCTCGTATGGCGACGTGCCATGTCCGCCGGTGCAGCAGCAGGCGCGATGCTGCGGATAGTCAGGCCTGGTGGCGCGGCGCATAACCGAGGAGCGGGCCACCGTTGCCTACCATCGTTCGCACCCGAATCTCAGGAATGTCGGTGACGGTGGTGGATGTCCGGGTAGTGCGGATGGACATGTGTGATCGGCTCGTGCACGTGCGGATGGGTATGCGGCTCGCTGCCATCCCAGGGAAAGTCGTGCGTGTGTTGGTGGTGTTCGTCGTGGCGGTGGCGGTGCTCGTGGGCGAGCGATTCATGCGTGTGCTCGTGTGCATGGCGTTCGCTGACGTGCAGCCAGACGCCCATCGCCATCAATGCGCCGGCCAGCCAGAAGGTAAGGCCCGGATGCTCGGGGAATAGCAGCAGCGACAATGCGGCGCCCACGAACGGCGCAGTGGAGAAATAGGCACCGGTGCGCGCCGTGCCCAGGTTGCGCAGCGCCAGCACGAACAGCACCAGGCTCAGGCCGTAGCCGACGAAGCCGAGCAGACCGGTGGCCAACAACGGCAGCATCGCGGGAAAGCGCAGGCCAAGCCACAAGGCAAGCCCGATGTTGATCACGCCGGCGACGCCGCCCTTGATCGCGGCGATCTGCACCGGGTCGCCACCGGACAACGGGCGCGTCAGGTTGTTGTCGATCGCCCAGCACAGGCAGGCACCGGCGATCGCCAGCGCACCCCACGGCAATTCGCCGATGCGTTGGCGCTGCCAGCTCAGCAGTACGCTACCGGCCACGATCGCCAGCATGCCCAGAAACACTCGCCGATCGACATTCTCGCGAAACACCACCCAGGCAAGCACCGCGGTGAGTACTCCTTCCAGATTGAGCAGCAACGAGGCGGTGGAAGCGAGCGTATGCGTCAGGCCAAGCATCAGCAATACCGGGCCCAACACGCCGCCGAACACCACCGCACCCGCCAGCCACGGCATCTCTCGTCGCCGCAACGGCGCTTCGGTTGCGGGCCGTCCGCGCCAGCGCCGCAGCACCATCCACGCCGCCAGCCCGATGCCCGAGCCGGCGTACAAGAGGCCCGCCAGCAGGAGCGGCGGAATCGTGCCGAGCAGTGTCTTGGCCAATGGCGTGCTCAGACCGAACAAAGCCGCGGCCGCCATCGCCTGGAATACGCCGCGCAGGTGTTCGTGGTTCGGTTTCATGCATCGATTCCAGGGGACGGCAAAGTGAGTCGCTCCCGCATCTGTGGCGGATGGCTTCTCCACCGTGCTGAATGAAGATGAGCAAATGGAATTGTCTAACACCTAGGGTGCTGGTTAGCATGGGCAGATGCCATACGCTCGATCGTCACTGCTGACTCGCCTGCGCCGCCACCGCGGTCTGTGGGTGTTGGCCGTGGCCGTGCTGATGATCAAGCTGGTCGCCGGCACGGTGTGCGTGGCCGATGCGCCAGAGAAGCGATTGGTTTCGACCACCACCATCTCCGCCGCCAGCATGCCCGTGGATACCGTGGTCGCCGATGTATCGGCTGATGATCCGAACGCCTGTCTTCTAGGTGAAACGGGGGGCTGTCATTGCGCTTGTGCGCACACGGTGACGCTGCCAACGACCGCCCGGCTTTCTATTGCCAAGGTGCAGGCTCGCTTCGACACCTTCGTTATCCGTTCCGGATTCACGCCGGCCACGACCGGCTCCCTGTTGCGCCCTCCCATCGCCTGAAATCGCTCCGTTTCGCGACGCATCCGCCTGCGTGATGCGTCGCTTCGTGACCGTTTTCAGGAGATCGCTTCATGTCTGTTTTACGTTCGGTGCCGATCGGCGCCGTGTGTCTGTTGTACGCGGCGATGCTCAGTGCCGCCCCCGTATCCCAACCTTCCCCTCCGGTAGTGGCTCCCGCGCCATCGTTGGCATCGTCCCCTCTGCAAGAGGCGGTACGTCGCATCTGGCAAGGCAGCCCCGAGGTGCAGGCTGCTCGTGCGGATCTCGATGCCGCCCGTGCCCGTGCGCGTGCCGCAGCGCAGCCGTTGTACAACCCCTCGCTGTCGCTCGATGCGGAGAACGCCGACGTCAATCGGCGCACGGCCGGCATCAGTCTGCCACTGGATCTGTCCGGCAAGCGTCGCGCCCGCACCAGTCAGGGTGAGGCCGATCTGCTCGCTGCCGAGGCGAGCTACGACGTGCGGCGTCGTGACGTCGCCACACGTTGGTTGAAGGCATGGTCGACGGCGGCGCTCGCGGCTCGACAAAGTGAACTGGGTCGTCGTCGCCTCGCGTTGATGCAGCGCTTCGACGACCTGGCCGCCCAGCGGCTCAAGGTGGGCGATATCAGCAGTCCCGAACGCGATCTGGCCGGCCTGGCACTCGGCGAGGCGCAGGTGCAACAGGCGACGCTCGCGAGCAACGAGGCCGCGGCCCGTGCGGCGCTGCGGGCTATCAGCGGCGATCAACTGACCGCGCTGCCACTGTTGCCCAAGGGCCTGTCACCGGCACTCGACAGTGCTGCGCCGTTGCCCGTCGATGAGTTGCCGGAACTGCGTCAGGCCCGCGCCCTACAAGCGAGCGCCGAGGCCGGCGTGCAGGTCGCACGTCGTGCGCGCATCCCCGATCCCACACTCAGCCTGACCGGTGGCCAGGTGCGCAGTGGGCCGCGCACCGATCAGGTAATCGGCGTCAGCGTGTCCATTCCCTTGCCGGTGCTCAATACCGGACGTGCCGAAGTGGATGCCGCCCGGGCGGAGGCCGAAGCGGCGGCGGCCAGTGTGCGTTCGCGCCAGTTTGTGCTGCGTGCCGGACTGCAGGAGGCGCAGGCCCGCTATGTTGCCTTGCGCGGTGCCGCCGAGGCGTTCCGCAGCGGTCGTGCCGCCGCGTTCGAGGATCGCACCACGCTGCTGGAAAAGCTCTGGCGTGCCGGCGAAATCAGCACTTCCGACTACCTCGTGCAGCTCAAGCAAAGTCTCGATACCGCGTTGTCCGGCCAGGAGCTGGAAAGCCAGACCTGGCAGGCCTGGTTCGATTACCTCACCGCTGCAGGTCGTCTGACCGACTGGCTCGACGGCCGTACTCAGGACGGCCTTAATCAGGAAATCTCCCGATGAATATCTTTCTTTTGAAACGCAGCCTGCTGGGACTGGCGCTGTTCGCTGCGCTGGCCGGCCCCGTACTCGCGCAGGAACCGGCACCTGCCAATCCGCTCGCGCTCGACGTCAAGGCGATCAAGGACGCCGGCATTGTCCTCGACAAAGCCGCTCCCCGTGCGCTGACGGATGAACTGAAAGCCCCCGGCGAAGTGAAGGCCGATGCCTATTCCACCGTGCTGGTTTCGCCCCGTGTGGAGTCGCAGGTGCTGGCCCGCAAGGCTCGGCTTGGCGACGTCGTGAAAGCTGGCGCGCCGCTGGTGGTGCTCTCCAGCGTCGAAGTGGCCGCCACGCAAGGTGCGCTGATCGTCGCCGAACAGGATTGGCAACGGATCGCGTCACTCGGACCACAGGCGGTGTCGGCCCGGCGCTACAACGAGGCGAAAGTGCAACGCGACCAGGCCCGCGCCAAGTTGCGCGCCTACGGCTTGTCCGAAGGCCAGATTGGCGGCTTGCTGCGCAAGGGCTCAGCCGGTGCTGACGGCAGCTTCGAGTTGCTCGCGCCGGCCGCCGGTCGTGTGACCACCGATGAGTTTCTGGTCGGTGAGCGGGTGGAACCCGGCCGCACGCTGTTCACCCTGGTCAAGGAAGATTCGGTCTGGGTCGTCGCGCAGATGGCGCCGGCCGATGCCGAACGGGTCAAGCCCGACGCGGATGCCCGCATCCTGGTGCATGACACCGCGATACCCGGCACGGTGGTGCAGCGCTCGCACCAGACCGATGAACGCACGCGCACCGTGCCGGTACGCATCGAGGTCGATAACCGCAAGGATCTGCTGCATCCGGGTGAATTGGTCGAGGCGCGCATTGCCGCTGGCAATGCTGCGCAGAAGCTCGCGGTACCGGCCGACGCGATTGTGCTGCTGCAGAACCAGCCGACCGTGTTCCTCGCCAAGGGCAACGGGACGTTCGAACCGGCGCCGGTGATGGTCGGCGACACGCGCAATGGCTGGACGGTCATCACGCAAGGCCTCAAGGCCGGCGACACCTACGTGCGCAAGGGTGCCTTCGCCTTGAAAGCCCGTTTGCTGCGTTCGCAGCTGGGAGAAGAATGATGCTGGAACGTCTGGTTGAATTCTCCCTGCGCTACAAGGTGCTGGTGCTGATCATTTTCGTGGTGATCGGCTTTCTCGGCTTCCAGGCGGTGCGTCAGCTGCCCATCGACGCATTTCCCGACGTCACACCGGTGCAGGTCAATGTCTACACCGAAGCGTCGGGACTCGCGGCCGAGGATGTCGAGCAACTGCTCACCACGCCGGTGGAATCGGCGCTGGCCGGTCTGCCCAAGGTGGAGCAGATCCGCTCGGTGAGCCTGTTCGGCTTGTCCTATGTGTCGGTGTATTTCGATGACAGCATGGATATCTATTTCGCTCGCCAACTGGTCAACGAACGCCTGCAACAGGTGGGCGATCGCTTGCCGGCCGGTTACGGCAAGCCGGAGATGGGGCCGAACACCTCCGGCCTCGGACAGGTGTTCTGGTACACGGTCGAACGCGCTGACAAAAGCTTGAAAGGGGCCACGGCGGGCACGGCACCGAACGACATGGACCTACGCACGCTGCAGGACTGGACCATCCGCCTGATCCTGCGCACCGCACCCGGTGTCGATGACGTCACCTCGTGGGGTGGGCAGGAGAAGCAGTTCCAGGTGCGCATCGATCCGATGAAGCTGATCGCGCACAAGCTCGGCTTCAAGGAGGTGATCGAGGCTTTGCAGGCGAACAACGCCCAGGTCGGCGGCAACTTCGTCGACGTCGGGCGCGAGCAGTATCTGGTGCGCGGCCTCGGGCTGATCCAGAACGCGAAGGATCTGGGCAACATCGTCCTCAAGACGGAAGACGGTACACCGGTCTACGTGCGTGACGTGGCCACGATCACCGAAGCGGGCGCACCACGTACCGGTGCGGTGACGCGCGACGGCAAGGAAGTGGTGATGGGTCAGGCGCTGGCCCGTATCGGCGAAAACGCCAAGAGCGTGGTCGATGCGGTCAAGGCCAAACTCGACACGGTGAAGCAGGCCCTGCCGCCCGGCGTGGTGGTCAAGCCCGTGTACGAGCGCACCGAGCTGGTCAACGCGGCGGTGGAGACGGCGGTGCGCGCCCTGATCGAAGGCTCGATCCTGGTCGCGATCATCCTGTTCCTGTTCCTGGGCGAGTTCCGCAGCGCGCTGGTGGTGGTGGTGGCGTTGCCGCTGGCGATGCTGATCGCCTTCATTTGCATGAATCAGGTCGGGCTGTCGGCCAACCTGATGTCGCTGGCGGGCCTGGCGATCGGCATCGGCATGATGGTCGATGGTGCGGTGGTGATGGTGGAGAACGCCTACCGCATCATGGCCGAGCGCAAGGCGCACGGGGGCCCGGTGGATCGCACCTCGGCCGTGCTGGCGGCCGCCCGCGAGGTCGCCAACCCGATGGCGTTCGCGATTCTGATCATCATCGTGGTGTTCCTGCCGCTGTTCAGCCTGCAGGGCCTGGAAGGCAAGATGTTCAAGCCGATGGCGTTCAACATCAGCTTCGCCATGGCCGGTTCCCTGATCCTCGCGCTGACCCTGATCCCCGTACTCGCCGCACTGGTACTGAAGCCCAAGGAAGAGAAGGACACGTGGCTGGTCGCGTTCCTGAAGCGCCACTACGCCAGCGTGCTCACCTGGGCGCTGGCGCGACGCAAGCTCGTCCTTGGCATCGCCGCCGGTGCCTTGATCGGCAGCCTTGCGCTGTTTCCGTTCCTGGGCAAGGAGTTCATGCCCAACCTGAAAGAGGGCGCCATCATGTGGCGCATCACCTCGATTCCCTCGGCCTCGCTGGATGAGTCGATCAACATCTCCAAACAGGTGTCGGCGCTGATCAAGCAGAAGTTTCCGGAGGTGGACACCACGCTGGCGATGATCGGTCGCGCTGAAAAAGGCGAGACCGCCGATGTGAACTACATGGAGGTCTACACACCGCTCAAGCCCAAGGACCAATGGCGCAAGGGCGAGACGCTGGAAAGCATCGAGGAGGCAATGCAGAAGGAGTTGTCGGCCGCCTTGCCCACCGCCGTGGTGAGCTATACCCAGCCGATCCAGATGCGCATCGAGGAGTTGATCTCCGGCGTGCGCGCCACCTTGTCGTTGAAGATCTACGGCGGTGACCTGGGCGAGCTGGATCGTCTCAGCGGCCGCATCAAGGACGTGCTGGCCGGTGTACCCGGCGTGGCGGATCTCGCGCTGGAGGCGAACATCGGCAAGCCGCAGATCCGCATCAAGGTGGATCGCGATGCGCTGGCCCGTTACGGGCTTAACGCCGACGACGTGCTGACCGTGGTGAAGAACGGCATCGGCGGCGAGCCGGTGACGACATTGCTCGATGGCGTGAAGCGTTTCGATATCGCGGTGCGGCTGGACGATGCCGACAAGGCGTCCCTGCAGGCGATCCAGCGCATTCCGATCCGTGCGCCAAGCGGCGCGCTGGTGCAGCTGTCGCAGGTGGCCGAGGTCAGCGATGCGGAAGGCTATTCGTTCATTCGTCGCGAGCAGTTGCAGCGCTACGCGGTGATCCAGATGGATGTGCGCGGTCGCGACATCGACGGCTTCGTCAAGGAGGCGAACGCTGCCATCGCGAAGCAGGTAAAGCTGCCGACGGGCTACTACAGCGAATGGGGCGGTGCGTTCGAGAACCAGCAGCGGGCGTTGAAGCGGCTGTCGCTGATCGTGCCGGCGACGATCTTCTTCATCTTCGTGTTGCTGTACACCGCCTTCAATTCGGTGAAGTACGCCGCGCTGATCCTGGCCAATGTGCCGTTTGCCACCATCGGCGGCATCGTCGGGCTGGCGATCACCGGGCAATACCTGTCGGTGCCTTCCGCGATCGGCTTCATCGCCGTGTTCGGCGTGGCGATGTTGAACGGCATCGTGTTGGTGAGTTTCTTGAACGAACAACGTGAGAAAGGGCTGCCGGTCCGCGAGGCGGTGATCCGCGGCACCGCGTTGCGCATGCGACCGGTGATGATGACCGCCAGCGTGGCGATCCTGGGCCTGGTGCCGATGCTGCTCTCCAGCGGCGTCGGTGCGGAAACCCAGCGTCCGCTCGCCACCGTGGTGGTCGGCGGTCTGATCACCTCGACCCTGCTAACCCTGGTGCTGTTGCCGGTGCTGTACGACTGGATCGAAGAACGCGCCGCACGGCGCCTGGCCAAGGAGAACACCCCATGAAAGAAGTGAAGGCATTCATCCATCGCGGCCGCATCGTCGACGTCATCCATGCTCTGGAGGAAGGCGGATTTCGTTACCTGTCCGTCAGCGACGTCAAAGGTTTGCTGACCGCGCTCAGCGCCCAGGAACAGATCTATTCGATGGAGCTGGGCGAACGGGTCACTCGGCAGATCAAGCTCGAAGTGTTCTGCGAGGACGATCAGGCCGAACGCGCGGTACAACTGATTCGTCTGCACGGGCGCACCGGCCAAAGCGTGGCCGGTTGGGTCTATCAGAGCACGGTGGATCGGGCGTGGCCCATCGACGGGACCGTGGACTGAAGGCGATGGGCGGGTCACTCCCGCCCATCCTTCCGGGTGTCATTACATAACGCTGTGGCGGTCGCGTAAGGTGACCGCCGCACGGGAGACTTCAATGAGCGCGTCAGAGCCACACAAGCACGATCACGATCATCACCACGACCACAGTCATGGTGTGGCACCCGATGCGGACAAGAAGTATCTGACCATCGCCTTGCTGTTGCTGCTCGGCTTCATGGCGGTCGAGGTGGTGGTCGGCATCCTGGCCAAGTCGCTGGCCTTGATTTCCGATGCGGGCCATATGCTCACTGATGTGGGTTCGATTGGGCTGGCCCTGGTGGCGATGCGCCTGGCCAAACGACCGGCCGGCGGTAGCTACACGTTCGGACTCAAGCGCGTGGAAATCCTGAGCGCCCAGGCGAACGGCGTGACCCTGTTGTTGCTGTCAGTCTGGTTCATCGTCGAGGCAATTCGTCGCCTGATCGATCCACCGGTGGTGGAAGGCTTGCTGGTCACGGTGATTGCGGTGATCGGCATCGGCGTCAACCTGCTCGCCGTGTGGGCGATGAGCAAGGCGAACCGCCAAAGTCTCAACGTGGAAGGTAGCTTTCAGCACATCCTCACCGACCTCTATGCCTTCATCGCCACGGCCATTGCCGGCGCCATCATCTGGTGGACCGGCTGGAATCGCGTCGACTCGATCGCTGCGCTGGTGGTCGCCGGGCTGATGCTGAAAGCCGGCATCGGGCTGGTACGCGAATCGGGACGCATCTTTCTGGAGGCGGCACCGCGTGGCCTCGATCCAGTCACGATTGCCGAGGCGATCCGCGCTGTGCCAGCGGTAACCCGGCTGGATGACCTGCACGTGTGGGAAGTGACCTCGGGGATGCCAGCGTTGTCGGGGCACATCTATGTGAACCACGACATTGACTGCCACGATGTGCGCCGTACCGTCGAGACGATGCTGCACGATCGTTTCGACATCACGCACACCACGTTGCAAACCGATCATGCGACCACGGACGAATCAGCCCACGCGGCGGGTTGTACCTTCGCCTCACCTAGCGGGGCGCATTAGGACGTGGCCGGGTTGGCCATGCAATGTTCATCCTGTGCCGCTTGGGAGACTGAGTGGCGACGCACTTCGTCACGCGTCGCTACTCGAGTTGTCCTGACCAACTAGGCCAGATCGAGCTTCCTGAAAGACACGATATCCGACACGACGGACTCGCCCATCCACGGCTCCAGCACCACTGGCGCGGGAAGCGCGTTCAGCGCGTTGACCACAGGATCAAGGGGCACACCCTTGGTGGCGCTGGTGAACAGATACATCCTGGATCCTAGCTGTGGTGCATACGTGCCGGGCCATTCGGGCTTCATCATCGTGTAGTTGAACTTCTCACACCAACGCTGCTGCGCTTCTAGCTTGGTAGCCACGCGCCCCTCGTACGGCTCGCTGGCCAGCAGATAGCGGCGTGTCACCGGATCGAACCAGGCGCTGACGTGATCCTGGCCCGGAATGTGCGAGTTGTTATTCTGTTCCCCTGAGTCCATCCCATACCGACCGCTAGGCCTCGATGGATACGCGCGCTGATGTCCAGACGAGGGCTTCAGCCCGGTGGCCTTGGCAAAGACGAGTTCACGCGCCGCACCGCAAATGATGGTGCGTGCTCGGAACTGACTCTCGTGCGACCTTGCGGTCGTGAGCATGGCGTCCCCGTTGCCAGGCCGGAAGTATGTGAGATACCGCGCGTTCAAGAGTTGATCCGGGCGGAGGATGGACTGCCAGGGACTAGGTAGTTCGATCGTCAGCGACTCGTGACCGTACTTACCCTCTTTCCGGTCGCCCCAATGAGCGATCAGAGTCAGAGGGAACGCGGGTATCTTCGTGATCGCTGCTTGCTCACGAAGCTGATTCTGCGCGTGTCGGAAGTTCTGGAATCCGCTTTCGCGCGCGGCAAGATCCAGCGCGTGCGCATGCTGCGATCCAGTGCTCTTCTTGATGGCTTTTCCCTGACGCTTGATGTGCGAAAGGACGGTAGCGGGGGTATAGCTATGGGACATGGCTCTTCTCCCGGTTCGCACAGAACGTCGCTCGCCTGCCATTCCCGAACCAGAGAGGCTCAAGTCATAAGAGATGAAGGGCAGTGCTGATACAGCTTCGCTACGGCGAGCGGCCGGCTCCTACCCGAGAGCCGCAGTTAGTTTGCCGGCTCTGATCGCAAGATTCAACGGTTCAGGTCACAGCAGTGGATGAGTCATAAGGACACGATGGCAGGAGTTGCAGAACGGCGGAGCCATAGCCAGCCACTCAGCATGGCCAGCCCACTCATCGCGAGGGCTCCCAGCATATCGCCAGGATAGTGCACGCCTAGGTAGATGCGTGCCCATGCCATGGGCAGACCGAGCAGTGCGATCCCGGCGCCCCAGGCTCGGGTGCGTCGATTCAGTAACAGCATGCCGGCGAGGACCCATTGCACAGTCAGATGGTCGCTGGGAAAGCTGCCGGTCGCCGCATGGGAAATCCATGCTTGGCCGACACCGGCCACAAACGGGCGCGCTCGATCCCAGACAGTGCCGATGAACAGATTTATGAGCAGTGCTATTGCAGCGACACCCACCGCTTTCAGGGCGATCGAGCGCATCGACCACCGAGGAAACATCAGCATCGTCCCGAGGAGAGCGGCGGTCAGGATCAATGGCCCATCGGCCAGACCTCGCGCGAGATGCAGCGTCACGGGCGATGGCGGTGTAGACGGATGGATGGCGTGGAATAGTCGAAGGTCAACGGCGTACGCCATGGTGCCGAACCCCGCGATCGGCGATGTCATGGCTTGCTGATCGGTGCAAGGGCAGCGATCCGCGCTTCCTTTGCTTCGCGCAGGATACCCAACGCCTCTTTCAGCACATAGCAGGCGATGGCTGCACCGATGACCAGATCGGGCACCGCACTGTGTAGAAGCAGCACCAGCACACCGGAGACGATCACCGCCAGGTTGGCAATGACGTCGACCCGCGTGAACAGCCATGTGGCGCGCAGATGCACTTCGCCGTGACGGAACCGGTCCAACAATCGCAGCACGGTGGCATTTACGATCAAGGCGATGAAGGCAATACCCATCATCCAACCACCCTCGGGATGACTGCCGGCGACGAGTCGCCACGCCACACCGGCGAGGACACCCGCGCCCAGGATCAGCAGCAACGTGCCACTCAAAGTGGCGGCCGATGCCTTGAAGCTTGCGGTGCGCTGCCAAGCGACGAGCGCGATGCCGTACGCACTCGCGTCGGCGAGCATGTCCAGCGAATCGGCGATCAGCCCCATCGATTGCGCGATCAGACCCGCGATCACACCGACCACAAACATCGTGGCGTTGAGAACCAGCGCCAAGCGCAGGATGCGTCGCTCCGCTTCGTTGCTGGCTTCAGCATGGCAACCACATTCACTCATGCCCTATCGCCTTTATTCTGCATCGGGAAGCACTTCTTGGGTTCCTTGAGGTGATGGCAACGGCTGGCGGCCACGACGGATGTTGAACACGAATCCAACCGCCAGTAGCACCAGAATCGTCAATTGGGCCAGCAAGGATTGCCAGGTCGGATAAATGCCAAGCAGTTCGATATGCGGCACCGGCGCGACGCTCACCGCGACCCAGCCGGCCTCTTGCAGGGCGGCGATGCCCTTGCCGGTCAGCACGATGGCGAGCACGGCGATCAGCGCCGAACTGGCCGAGAAGAACGTGCCGATAGGGAGTCGACGACTGGTGCGCAACAGCACCCAGGCAATCAGCCCCAGCACCGCCGCACCGGCGGCGATGCCGCCGAGCAGCCACACTTCCTGACCGTCGTTCCACAGGGCGGCATAGAACAGGATGCTCTCGAACACCTCGCGGTACACCGAGATGAAGGCCAGCCCGAACAGGAACCATGCCGAACGCCGGTTGAGCGCGGCCGCCATCTTTTCCTTCAGATACGCCTGCCAGCGACCACCGATACTTTTCTGGTGCATCCACAAACCGACCCCGAGCAGCACAAACGCCGCAAACAGCGACGACAGTCCTTCGGTCAATTCACGGCCGGCACCACTGATGGAAATCGCATAGCTGGCGATCGCCCAGGTGATTCCTCCCGCGACCAACGCGAGGCTCCAGCCGGCATGCACGTAGCGTAGTGCTTCGGGCCGCGCGGCCTTGCGCAGGAAGGCGAGCAGTGCGACCACGACCAGCAGGGCTTCCAGACCTTCACGCACCAAGATCGTGAAAGCACCCAGGAAGGTGGCGGCCGCATCGCCTGCGGCATCGGCAGTGACTTCTTGCGCGCGCACCAGCAGACCATCGACCTCATCGGCCTGTTTCGTCACCGATTCCATCGAGGTGCTGCTCGTCAGCGCGGTGCGATAGGCACCCATCGCCGTTTCGAGCTGGGCGCGCAGCGCGCCATCACGTGCGTTGAGTTGCGGTTCGACCGGCTCCACGCCATCGAGGTAAGCGGAAAGCGCTAATTGAGTGGCTTGCGCCTTGGCGCCGGCTTGGTAAGCCGTCAGGCTCGCCGCCAGTCGCGCGCGTGCCAGTGGAATACCCGCCAGGGCCTGCTGCTGGATGGCACCAGGATGAGCCCGCAGATAGCCCATGATCGCCCGAGCCCGCTCCGCACCGAGGGTAGGCGTCAGCTGTGTGACGCGAGCACGCGACAGCTCCTTCAAGTCAGCGATTTGCGCCTGTGCGGCGGTGTCGTGCTGCCACGTATCGGCACCTGCGGCCGCTTCTTTCGTGTAAGCCAGCGAGCCCACGTAGTACGCCAGCGCCCAACGATCATCGGACGACAGCTGCTGCGCGTAGCTTGCCATCGGCGTACCTTCCACGCCCTGGCTGATCACCTCGTACAACGACAGCGCGCTACGCTGATCCGCCCGCGTCTGGTCGGTGAAGTTCACCGGGCGGGGCGACAGCTGCAGGCCGGCCGGGCCGTCACCATGACCGGTTGACCCATGACAGGCAGCGCACTGGTTCTGGTAGAGCGTCGCCCCACGCGCCAGGTCGGGGGCCTGTTCCGGTGCGGTCGGTACCGGGTAGGCCTGCAGCAATGCATCGGCAAGCGCATGCGCTTGCGTCGCCACCTGAGCGGGTGCCGCTTTGGCATCCACCGAGGCCACCAACGTATCGGCTTGCTTCAAGAGTGCGGGCGTGGTCGCGGTCGGTGGCAACGCGCCGATACGTGATCGAGCCGTCGATGTGAATTCCCGCATCTCGGCGTACTCGGACGCGCTGATCACCGCGCCATCCTTCACTGCACCGGCGTAGTCGGTCGCCAGGTAGTCGAGCATCTGCCAAGTTTGCGGAACCGAGGTCATCGCGTCCTGAGCCACGACCGAAAAGGCAGTCATGCCGAACAGGAGAAGGGCGGCTATGGAAAAGCTGCGCAAAATACTGCGAATACGATTCGTTATCATTGGGGAATGATACTCGCCCTTGAGAGCTTGCACAGATCAAATTGGGCGGCGTCTCGCGCGTATGAGGTACCACATCGTGACTGCTATGACACTTCTCTACCTTCCGATGGCACGCCGGTATTCGCCACGTAGAGCAAGTAGTCGATCAGACCCAGAATCTGGACCACGCGTTCGGGTGCCAGATCGGACAGCAATTTGTGGTGCACCTGGTTTCGGATGAAGCCAAAAACCCCGCGATACAGCAGGTGGACCGCATCCTGCTCTCCCTGGATATCGCTGACACGGATCGCCGGCGTCCCACCCGCAAAGGCGCGGGCGGCCAGATCGGCACCGGTGGCAGCATCGGTGGATCGGGTCAACGTACGCAGACGATGCTCAAGAATGCGTGTCGCTTCGGTCACGACCGTATCGTGTCGCTCGGATTGGCCGGATTCTTCGAATTGATTGAACAGATCCAGGCAGCGCCGTTTGAGTTCGGTATCGAGGATCTCGATGGAATCGATCATGACCGGCTTCGGCCGTCGGGCGTGTGTTATGGACTGATCCTGGGGCCTATCCCCTTCTTGTTCGACGGTGGTCAACTGTTCCTGCTCAACCAGGAGCGGCAGCACTGAGGCTCTGGCAAAGATCCCCTGAGTGGCTAACTGCTCTTCGCGCAAGGTGATCTGTCGATCCAATGCCGATAAGAGATGGGTGGTCACATTGGGTTTGCTCGAAAGCGCGTTTCGTCGTTGCTTGAGGAAGCCTAGATAGAGCAGCCCGACCGACTTCAGGTAGCGCACCGTTCCATGTTCGAGACTGAGATCGCAATCGAATTTGTCGGTGGACTTGGCCAAGCTTCCTTCGAGCCACTGGCGGGTGCGCGTGACTTCGCGTCGACCTCGATCGAAACGAATCTCCTGCCGGATCTCTTCAGTGAAAAAAGCCTTCAAGTGCGGATCGGCCTCGACTTCGGCGGCTTCCAAGGACAACAACTCCTCGTAGTACTTCAAGGCGCAAACGAAGAAATCGAGGGTGTCGCGAAGGAAAGCCACCCACGAGTAATGGTGGCTATCGGCGGGTTCCGGCGTGGCTGTGCGAGTCGTCATGGGTTACAGCCCTGGGCGTTGAGTATGAAAAATATACGGATCATTCCCAAATATCTCATCACCGCGGCCATTGTGTTGGCCGTGTCCGAATTGGCCAAACGCAGTGATCGCGTTCGACCCTTCACAAAAAAGGACAGGGAGTTGGTCTCCACGCGTGGAGCGCCACCATGATCTCGCACCCATGAAACTGTGACGAGTACTGCTAAGTAACTCTTAGTATCCAGTGGAGCCTGCGACTCCGAAGCTGTCCCTAGATCACAACAGGGCAAATTCATAGGATGGCTCGCGGAGGTAAAAAGGAAGTCGTCCTAGCCGCTCGCTTGAAAGAAGCGCGCTTGGCTGTGGGCATATCTCAGCGGGAACTCGGCATCCAATCCGGTATGGATCCTTCGGTAGCATCGCCGCGAATTAATCAATATGAGCGCGGCAAGCACGCGCCAGACACGAATACCCTCAGCAAGCTAGGTCAAGTTTTAGGCATGCCTGTTGCGTACTTCTTTGCTGAAGACGATGACCTCGCCGTGCTCATTGCTAATTTTCATAGGCTGACATCCAAAGCTCGTAAGCGGTTGGTTACGCTGTCAGCCAAAGAAACTCGTGGATCGCGAGGCTGATATATCTGTCTTCGGCCGCTGAGAATCGCTATCTAGCCGCTAATTTCATACGGCACACTCTGTTTCGACGAAGCACAGTCGTATAGATTGCCATGTTGAGCGTGGTCGATGGACTGCTGCTTGTACTGGCTGAGCACCGGTTCTGAGGCTTTCGTTCGGTGATCACACTCCCTCGGTGCACGCAGTCCGTTGCTTGACGAGAGTTCATCCCATTGGGGAACATGGCGAACTAATCTCCATGTGTGCCCTACCATCCATGTGTGTCCAACCATCTCGTCTTGGCCATGGACGAAATGCTCTCCCATTGCTGCGAAAACACTCCAAATCTATGGACACTCGCCCAAGCGCTCACAAGCGTTGTAGGCGTAGCGTTGTACGGCATGTCCATAGATCATCATCTAACCGGTGCGGCGGCAAGGATTCTTACACCTTGCTGGACCTGCTGCTGCAGCTGCAGGCGAAGGCGCCGGTACGCTTCGAGCTGGTCGCGGTGAACCTGGACCAGAAGCAGCCGGACTACCCGGAACATGTATTGCCGGACTACCTGACCGCCCGCGGCGTGCCGTTCCACATCATCGAGCAGGACACCTACAGCACGGTGACCCGGGTGATTCCCGCGGGCAAGACCATGTGCAGCCTGTGCTCGCGGCTGCGCCGCGGCGCGCTGTACACCTGGGCGGCGGCGAACAGCATCACCAAGATCGCGCTCGGCCACCATCGTGACGACATTCTCGCCACGTTCTTCCTCAACATGTTCTACCAGGCGCAGCTGAAGGCGATGCCGCCGAAGCTGCGCTCGGACGACGGCCGCCACGTGGTGATCCGGCCGCTGGCCTATTGCCGCGAGGACGACATCGCCGAGTACGCGGCGCAGCAGCGGTTCCCGATCATTCCGTGCAACCTGTGCGGCTCGCAGGACAACCTGCAGCGCCAGGCGGTGGGCCGGATGCTGGTCGAGTGGGAGCGGCAGCAGCCCGGGCGCAGCGAGAACATCTTTCGCGCGCTGAGCCATGTGTCACCCTCGCAACTGGCCGACCGCCAGCTGTTCGACTTCAACTTCGGCGCGACGCCTGCCGCCTTCGCCTGGCCGGTCGACGGCGCGGACGAGGCCGCCACCACGCAGGCCTGAACCCTCCCCGTCACCTCACTGTCGAGTAACCGCCGTGTCCTACTTTGCTTCCGTTGAAATGGCCCCGGGCGATCCGATCCTGGGTCTCACCGAGACCTACCTCGCCGATCCGCGGCCGGGCAAGATCAATCTTGGCGTGGGCATCTACGTCGACGAACAGGGCCGCATTCCGCTGTTGCCGAGCGTGCACGAGGTGGAGAACGCGCTGGCCGCCGCGGCCAAGCCGCGCGGCTACCTGCCGATCGACGGCCTGGCGGCGTACAACCGGCTGACCCAGCAGCTGGTGTTCGGCGAAGCATCGCCGCTGCTCGCCGCCGGACGCCTGGCCACTGCGCAGACCATCGGCGGCAGCGCCGCGCTGCGCGTGGCCGCGGACCTGCTGAAGCAGGTCGGCGGCGCCGGCGCGAAGATCGCGATCAGCAACCCGAGCTGGGGCAACCACCACGTGGTGTTCCGCACGGCGGGCTTCGAATTGCTGGAATACCGCTACTACGATCCGGCCACGCATGGCCTTGATTTCGCCGGCATGCTGGAAGACCTGGGCCGGATGGAGCCCGGCACCGTGGTGCTGCTGCATGCCTGCTGCCACAACCCGACCGGCGTGGACCTGGACGCCGCGCAATGGACGCAGCTGATCGAGTTGCTGAAGGAGCGCAAGCTGCTGCCGTTCGTCGACATGGCCTACCAGGGTTTCGACCGGGGCACCGAACAGGACGCCACCGCGGTGCGCCTGCTGGGGGAGTCGGGCATCGATGCCTTCGTGGTCGCCAATTCGTACTCGAAGTCGTTCTCGCTGTACGGCGAGCGGGTCGGCGCCTTGTCGATGGTCGGCGTCGATCGTGACGAAGCCGCGCGGCTGCAGTCGAAGATCAAGCAGGTCATCCGCACGATCTACTCCAGCCCGTCGACGCACGGCGCCGCGCTGGTCGCCGGCGTGCTGGGCAGCGGCGAACTGCGCGCGCGCTGGGAGCAGGAACTGGGCGGCATGCGCGGGCGCATCCATGCGATGCGCGCGGGCTTCGTCGAGAAACTGGCCGCACTGGGCGCGCCCGACTTCGGCTTCATCAACCAGCAGGCCGGCATGTTCTCCTACTCCGGCCTGAGCAAGGTGCAGGTGCACCGGTTGCGCGACGAGTTCGCGATCTACGCGCTGGACAGCGGCCGCATCTGCGTGGCGGCGCTGAACCAGGCCAACCTCGACACCGTGGCTGCGGCCGTTGCGACCGTCACACGCTGACCTTGTCCGTGTTGTCGACCAGGCCAAGCAGGCGCGCACGCTCCACCGCGTGCCAACGGGTGCCGGCTGACAGCTTGAGGAACAGGTTCTTGAGGTGCCACTTCACGGTCTCGCTGCTGATGTCCAGGTTGCGGGCGATCAGCTTGTTCGACAGGCCCTGCTGCAGCAGGTGGAGCACTTCGGACTCCTTGGCGGTCAGCAGGTCGGGTTCGCATCCCGGTTCGGTGGCGGATACCGGCGGCGCTGCCGCTTCGTTCGCGGTCGCGGGCTGGCGCACGGTACGCCCGTCGGCGGTGGCGTCATGCCACGCCATGCCCATCTGCACGGCGAGCGGGTGGGTATCGGCCAGCAGCCTCGCATGGCCACCCAGGCTGGCCAGCGCCAGCGCCTCGGACAACCAGGCCCGGGCCGTGGCCGGATCGCGCTGCCGCAGCGCGACGGCGCGCAGGACCTTGATCGTCCAGCCGTCCCGCTCCCGCTGCAGTTGGCGGGCCAGCAGGTCCGCCGCGACGAGGTGCTGTTCCATCGCCTTCATATCGTCACCGGCCAGCGCCGCGTAGGCCCTGGCGATCAGGCCGGACAGCCGGTACTGCGGCAGGAATGGCTGCAGTTCCTCGCTCTGGAACACCGCTTCGAAACGCTCCAGTGCCTGCAGCAGTCCGCCCACCGTTTCCAGGCGCTGGTCCAGCGCATGGATCCGGATCCGCTCCACCAGTCCCTGCAGCTGCAGGCGCGGGAGTCTGCGGTGCTTCGCCAGTGCGTCGAAGTTGTCGAGCGTGTTCAACGCGCGCCGCTCGTCACCCTGACCGAGGGCGATCCGGGTCAGCGTGTGATAGGCGATGGCGAGCGTATCCGGGAAGCTCGCCTCGATGACGTCGATGCGGTTGGCCAGCAAGGCCTGGGCGGCCGACAGCTCGTTGCGCTCCAGCAATGCGGCGGCGAGCACGGCGGCATACATGCAGGCGACCATGCTGCGCCGGCCGTCTTCCTTTTCCGCCCTTGCCAGCGCCGGGCGCAACAGGGCCTCGGCCCGGTTGGCATGGCCGTCCCGGAGATGGCCGAGGCCGGCCATCAGTCTCGCCAGGGCCTCGGCCAGTCGCAGCGAGCCGGAATTGCCGTGCGTTGCCACCTGCGCGGCCAGCCGCTGAACCTCGCTGCTCGAACCTGCATGGAGCTCCAGCAGCGCGCGGGCGTTCAGGGGAGCGACGGCGCAAACCGGGTCCTCCGTCGGCGAGGACTCCGACGGCCAGCGCGCCAGGATGCCGGACAGGCGCCCAAGCTCGTCGGCGTAGCCCGCCGCGCCGCCGGCGACGCGCAGTGCCAGCTTGAGCATTTCCGTCGAAACGGCGGGATCGGCAGCCACCTCGAGGCTGGTGCGCAACGCCTGCGCGTTGTCGTCGCCCAGTGCCAGCACCCACGCGGCGACCAGCCTGAGCAAAGTGCTGCCCGCGATGAAATCAGGCGGGATACGGTCCAGCCATTCGCGGGCCTCGTTCAACTTGCCCTGGGTGCCCAGCAGCCAGAGCGAGCGTGCGGCGTAGCCGTGCGCGGCGGCCTCGTCGCCTGCCGCCAGCGCGTGGCGGGCCGCTTCGTGAAAGCGCTCGCGACCGGCCAGCCAGCGGGATGCACGCAGGTGCAGTTCGGTCTGCTCGGCGCGCGGCAGCTGTTCGAAGCGGCCGAGCAGGAAGTCCCGGCCGAGCGGATGCAGGCGCACCCAGTCGCTGGTTTCTCCCACCATCATGATCGGTGATTCGAGCAGGAGTTGCTCCAGACGAGCCGGCGCGTCGACGCAGCCGGTCACCGCTTCGCACAATTCCGCGTTCAGGTGTTCGAGGATCGCCGTGCGCACCAGAAAGCTCCGTTGCGGCATCGACATGCGGGAAAACATCGATTCGATGAAGTAGTCCTGCAACCCCTCCCGACGTGCCGAAATCGTGGCGATGGACCTGGCCGGGTCGTCTTCCTGTTCCACCTTGGCGATCGCCAGTTGCAGCCCCACCGGCCAGCCTTCGGTGAGATCGTGCAATTGGGCGCGCTGGTCGAGATCCAGCCGTGCGCCCAGTCGTCGTTCGATGATCTCGATGGACTCCTCCAGACGCAGGCGCAGGTCTTCCGCCACCAGCACCGCGAGGTTGCCCTTGGCGACCAGCTCGGTGGTGTGCAGCGGCAAGCGCACCCGCGATCCGATCACCACATGCAGGTTGGCCGGTGCATTCAGCAGCAGGTAGCGGAGCGAGCGGTGCAGCGTGGTCTTCGGCAGCCTTTCCGCGTCATCGATGATCAGGACGGTTTCCCGCTCGAGCAGGGCGACCTCCGCCAGCAGGACGGTCAGCGCGTCGATTTCCTGCCCGGCCCTGCTGGCATGCTCGGCGGCGATCAGGTCGAACGCCTTGCGTCCGCTGACCAGGTACAGCGCCTGCAGCAGGCCCGTGACGAAACGTACCGGCTGATCCTGGTTGTCGGCGCCCAGCCAGGCCACCAGGGCGTTCCGTTCCAGCCAGCGCCGGCGCCACTGCAACAACAGGGTGGTCTTGCCAAAGCCTGCCGGCGCGGCCACGGCGATGGCCGTCCGTTCATGGATCTTGTCCCAGATCTGCATCAGCCGGCCACGGTCCAGGGTGGTACGCGGAAGTCGCGGCGGGGTGATCTTCAGGCGAAATTCGGGGGCGGGCATCGGCAGAGAATACTCGTTGGCCGGCCCTGCCGGCACGACGCCCGGCGGCATCCGTGGCGTTCATGCAGCCCCCTCCGGATGGCGTCGTGGAGAGGGATGGGGGGGAGAGCCCCCCCTTTTTCGGGGGGTGGGAGAGACGACCCGTATGTCGTTCTACTTGGCCTCTGCCAGACGCTGCGTTCCGGACCTGCATTCCGGCGCCAGCCAGGCCCGCATGACTCGGGGGAGTCCCATCTTGATCTTGAACTACAAAACCTTGCCGCTGGCCGTGCTGCTGGCCTTCGGCGCGAATCAGGCTTGCGCCGTCGAGACGAATCCTGCCGCCGTCAGCCGCGCCCTTGAACTGATCCGCAGCCACGGCGCCACCACCCGCGCCGCGGCCGGTGACCATTACGTCAGCCGTGGCGTGATCACCGACGCGAACGGGACGGAACACGTAAGGCTGGACCGAACCTACAAGGGCCTGCCGGTGATCGGTGGCGACCTGGTCGTGCATTCGCGCAATGGCAGCTACCAGTCCGCCTCGCTGACCCAGGGCGCCGCGCTGAACCTGTCGGTCCAGCCGGTGATCGGCGCGGACGAGGCCGCGGTCATCGCCGGTACGGAATTCGGCTCCGCCTTCGCCGGGATGCCGGAACGCACCCTGTCGATTTACGCGCGGGGTCACGGTGCCGCCCGGCTGGTCTGGCGCATCCGCATGCACAACGCGCAGGCCGACACGACCTATATCGTCGACGCCCGCAGCGGCGCCATCGTCGAGCACTGGAGCAACCTGGAGACGGCGGCCGTCACCGGCCAGGCGAAGACGCTGTATTCGGGCACGGTCCCGCTGGTCACCAACTCGGTCATCGGCGGCTACGAGCTGCGCGATCCGAACCGCGGCAGGATGCGCACCATCGACGGCTCCAACAGCCGCACCTCGGGCCAGATCTACAAGGACAGCGACAACGTCTGGGGCAACTCCACCACCCTGGACCTGGCCACCGCCGCCGCCGACGCTGAATACGGCGCTTCGATGACCTGGGATTTCTACAAGACGGCCTTCGGGCGCAACGGCATCGGCGACGACGGCAAGGGCGCCTACAACCGGGTGCACTACGGCACCAAATACAACAATGCGTTCTGGTCGGACGCCTGCTTCTGCATGACCTACGGCGACGGCGACGGCATCAACGTCGGTCCCCTGGTCGCGCTCGACATCACCGGCCACGAGATGAGCCACGGCGTCACGGCGCGCACCGCGGGCCTGATCTACTCGGGGGAGTCCGGCGGACTGAACGAGGCCAACTCGGACATCCTCGGCACGATGGTCGAGTTCTACGCCAACAACAGCCACGACACGCCCGACTACATGATCGGCGAGTCGATCGTCCCGGCCAACGTGCCCGGAAGCCCGAGCCAGCACGCGCTTCGCTACATGTGGAAGCCCAGCCTGGACGGCCGTTCGCCCGACTTCTACGTGAGCAACATCGGCAGCCTGGACGTGCACTACTCGTCGGGCGTGGCCAATCACTTCTACTACCTGCTGGCCGAAGGCACCACGCCGAAGACCTTCAGTGGGGTGGTCCACAGCTCGCCGACCTTCAACGGCGCAAGCCTGCCCGGCATCGGACGGGCCAAGGCACAGAAAATCTGGTATCGCGCGCTGACGGTGTACTTCACCTCCAGCACCGACTACGCCGCTGCCCGCGTCGCCACCATCCAGGCGGCGAAGGACCTGTACGGAACCACGTCGGCCGAAGCGAATGCGGTTGCCGCCACGTGGACCGCGGTCCACGTGCTCTAGGCCGGGCCAGCTGCGGCGCGATCGCCACCAGGCCAACCATCACCGCCCGCGCGGGACCAGCCAGGTCCCGCGCCGGTTCGATAGCCGATTGTCGGGGACACCATGAACCATTCCACGCAGCGCGGCGCATCGCGCAGAACGCGCGTACTTGCCAGCCACCCTGTTGCCCCCATCAGTCGCGCGATTCGCGCGGCCCTGGCCGTATCGGCCACCATGCTGACCCTGTTTGCGCCCACCGCCAGCTGGGCTGCCGATACCGGCACCTGCAGCTACGACGCCGTCAGCAACACGTATGCCTGCAACGGCGATTTCAGCCAGCCGATTCCCGATGCCGGTTTCATCCCGCCGGTCGACCTGACGGTCGTGCTGGGTGACCAGCTGCCGAGCAGCGTGCATCCGGACGCCGGCTACATCGGCATCGACGCGGCGTGGGCCGGTGACATTTCCATCATGGTCAATGCCGGCAGCGGCATCCAGACCGGGGGCGCCGACGGCATTCATGCCTACGGTTCCGATGCCACGACCCGGGTGTCCAACTACGGCAGCATCGGCACGGCGGTAACCGCCGATGATGCCGAAGCGATGGACATCGGCGGCGTTCACGACGTGACCGTCGTCAACGGCGGCAGCGTGCTCGCGAGTGACGCCGACGGCGGTCATGACGTCATCGGCGCCAGCGTGTTCTCCGACTATGGCAGCGTCCAGTTCGACAATCTTGCCGGGGCCGTGATCGGCGCCAGTGCCTACGACGGCAGTGCTACCGCAATCGCGGCAACAAGCCTGGGCTATTACGGCCAGCTCGCCATCAGCAACGAAGGCGTGATCAACGCCGACTCGACCCACGGCGATGCCAGCGGCATCGTCGCGTCGGCGGTCAGCTATGGCTACGCAAACGTCCAGAACAGCGGCAGCGTCCAGGTCAGCGGCTACGCCAGCGCCATCGGCATCGACGCTTTCGGCGACTACAGCAGCACGCTCGACAACAGCGGTGACGTCGATGCCGATGCCGACGCGGCGACGGGCGATGCGGTCGCCTACGGTGCAAGCAACCGCTCGAATCATTTGTCCTACCTCTACAACGACGCGCCGGGCACGATCGCTGCCACCGCCCACGCCGCTTATGGCGTGGCGGTAGCGGTCGGCTCCTATGTCGTGGGCGGCGATGTCAGCACGCTGCACAATGACGGCAGCATCACCGCCAGCGCGAAGAGCGATGTTGGCTCCGCGCAGGTGTATGGCGCCGTGGTCGAAGGCTACAGCGGTGTCGGCCTGCTGATCAGTGGCGGTGACGTCGACGCCAGCGCCGTGGCGGGCATCGGCGGCTACGCGCAGGCCACCGGCGACCTGGTGGTCGCTGCGGTGGCGAGCATCTTCAACGATGGCAACGCCAGCGCCACGGCCACCGCCGGCGCCGCCGGCGTCGCGAAGGCCACCGGCCTGCACGCCGAGGGCACCAACACGGCGATCAACAGCTATGGCGACGTGAGCGCCACGGCCAAGGCCGTGGGTGGCGCAGCCAGCGCCACCGGTACGTATGCCTACGGCCACTCGGGCTCGGCGTCCTTCTACAACACCGGGGACCTCTCGGCCCAGGCGTCCGCCTATGCCGGCGTGGCCGATGCCACCGGGGTCAACTCGATCGGCATCTACAACGCCTACGCCACCAACCTGGGGACGATTTCCGCCACGGCTTCCGGCGCCCAGGCGACCGCCGCCGGCGTGGTCAACCAGTCGTATTTCGAGGCGGCCACCACCAACGCCGGCCAGATCACCGTGACGGCGTCCGGCACCGTGGCGCCTTACGGTCAATATGAAGCGGTGGCGGTGGGCGTCTACACGTTTGCCACGATTTACGACGCGATCGTCGACAACAGCGGTTCGGTTTCCGTCACCAGCTCCGCGCTGGCCGACATCGACGACACCGGCGGCTTCCTGGTGGCCAAGGCGATTGGCGCGCGCGCGGTGAATCCTGCCGGCTACGGCGAAGCGCTGGTGACCAACACGGGCGACGTCGGCGCCTCGGCCATCACCGGCCAGGGCTATGCGTCGGCCTGGGGCGCCATCGCCCAGTCCGGTTCCTACGGCTACGGCCAGGCGGAGATCGACAACGACGGTTCGATCGCGAGCAGCGCCCAGTCGGGCGCGGGCAACTCGGTGACCATCGGTGCGTACGCGCACAGCGGAAGCACGGCGATGATCGTCAATCACGGCGACATCAGCGCCACGTCGCAGGCGGGGCGCGGCATTGCCTACGTGTCGCTTGCCACCGCGTATGCCACCGGCGCCCAGGTGTACGGATTCGCCTATGGCGGCGGTGAAGCCGGCATCAGCAATGACGGCAGCATCACAGCCGACGCGTCCCTCGTTGGCGGCATCGTCGCCGCGACCGCGCTGAAGACTTTCGGATCGACTTCCACGGTCGACAATGCCGCGGGCGCCACCATCGCCGCCACGGCCGAGGCCACCCTGTTCGGGGGCGTCGGCGCAGTGGCGGTCGAAGCCGGCGGACTCTACGGCGTCGCCGTGGCCAATGACGGCAACATCAGCGCATACGCCCGTGCACACGCCTATACCGACGGCGTGCATGGCTACTACGGCGCCAGCCGCGCCTTGGCCGTCGACGCCATCGCCAACTACCGGGGCAACGTGTCCGTGGTGAACCACGGCGACATCGCGGCCCACGCGGTGGCGGAAAACGGCGTCACCTTCTTCAATGCCGGCGCGGGCGCGACCGGCGTGAGCACCTACGCCAAGTACGCCGCCACGGTCGAGAACGCCGGCGACATTTCCGCCGTGGCCGAAAGCGAGCTGGGCATCGTCGGCGCCTACGGCGTGATGGGCCGCGGCAAGTACTACACCCATGTCGCCAACGATGCGGGCGCCAGCATCGTGGCCTCCGCCAGCACCGCCAGCCTGGCCAGCGACCAGTACGGTGGGCGCGCGGTTGCCTTCGGCACCCACGTCTTCGGCACCGATCACGGCGTCACCTACAACGCCGGCAGCATCGTCTCGCACGCGGTCGTCACCGCCGACGGCGGCGCGAACGAAGGTCGCAGCCTGGCCAGTGCCTGGGGCAGCGCCGTCGGTGCCTATTCCTCGATCCAGACCGGCGAGGTGATCAACGTCGGCGACATCGAGGCGGCCGCCTCGGCCGACTTCGGCTACGCAAACTCGTTCGGAACCTATGTGCTGTCGCACTACGATTCGGGCACGTCCAATGCCGGAACCATCCAGTCGACCGCCAGGTCCGACCACGGCCACGCGTTCGCGGTCGGCAGCTACGCGTTTGCGCTGCACCAGCAGTACCACGTGGACTGCGACGAGAACGGCTATTGCGACTATTCCAACCCCACGTTCACCCCCGACGCCGGCACGGCGTCGCTCGACAACAGCGGCGGGATCATGGCGGTGGCCACCGCGCACGGTGGCAGCGGACAGAGCTACGGGGCCTCGGTGCTCGGTGCCTTCGTTTCGGGCATCACCAACAGCGGGCACATCGGCGCCAGCGCCGACGCCGATGACGCCCGCGCCGTCGGTGGCTTGACCAACAGCGTCTACGGCTACTCGACGCTGCAGAACAGCGGCAGCTTCGAGGCGATCGCATCCGGCGGGACGGCCAGTGCCAGCGGCGTGTTCGCCGCCGGTGCCTACGGCAACGCCGACAACGGCCAGTTCGCCGCGACGATCGACAACCAGGGCAGCATCCTGGCCAAGGCGACGGGTACGACCACGGCCACCGCCATCGGCATCGAATCGGTCGGCTGGAAGGATGCGGGCATCCGCATCGACAACGGCGGAACGATCGGCGCAGCCGCCTACGGTGCGGATGCCACCGCCACCGCGGTGTCGATGGATGCCCGTGGCGCCAACGTGCTGACCAATACCGGCAGCATCGCTGCCTACGGTGATGGCAAGCGGATCGCGGTCTCCTCCGGCATCGGTGCGACGGCCACGATCGCCAACCAGGGCTCGATGGTCGGCGCGGTCGTCACCGGCGACCTCGATGACAGCTTCGACAACGCGGCCGGCGCCAGCTGGCAGGCCATCGGCAGCTCCGATTTCGGGGCGGGCGACGACCACGTGGTGAATCGCGGCACGCTGTTCATGGCCGACTCCTCGATCAGCCTCGGCGGATACGTCAACGGCAACACGTTCGACAACTTCGGCACGATCAGCGTGTCCGGCGCCACCAACCTGATCGACATGGACAACCCGTTCCCGGTGTCCAACAACGGCGTGATCAGCTTCGTGGATGGCGCGCCGGACGACGTGCTGACCGTGGCAGGCGATTTCGCCGGCCAGGGCTCGCTCGATGTCGACGTCAGCGGGCTGCACCAGACCGGCGACCGCCTGTACGTCGATGGCAACGTGATCGATTCGACCCGCCAGGTCATCAACGTGAACCTGATCGACATGCCGACCACGCCCACGGTCGACATTCCGCTGGTCACCGCGAGCGGCACCCTGGGCGGAAGCTTCACGCTGGGCCAGACGCAATCGCAGGCCCGGGGTTTTGTTGCGCTGGATTTCGGCCTGAAGACGGCCGGTGGCACGACATCGCTGGTGATGGACGTCACCGGCCTCAACGCTGCCGGTTCACTGGCGTCCGCCCTGACGCCGGGTGCGCAGAGCCTGGTCAGTGCGGAAGTGGGCACCTGGCGTCAACGCATGGGCGTGGTGCCGGAGCAGGGCAAGCGCGGGCTGGCACCGTGGGTGCGCACGTTCTCCGACAGCGGCGACATCCGCCCGGGAAGCCGCAGCAATTTCGGCGCCAGTGGCAGCGCCGCGTTCCACCAGACCAATCGGGGCCTGGAGTTCGGGCTCGATATGCGCCTGTCCGACCATCTGTCGGCAGGCGTGCTGATCGGCAAGTCCGATGGCAGCCAGCGCATGGCCGACGGCAGCGGCTCCGATCGCCTGGATGGCAGGACGTTCGGCCTGTACGGCACGTGGATGGCGGACAACAGTTTCTACTTCGACGTTTCGCAGCGCTGGACCGGCATCAAGGCGCACCTGCGCTCGGGGATGGTCGCCACCACCACGGATGCCGACGCGGCGGTCTTCAACGTCGAGGCCGGCGTCACCGCGTGGACCCTGGCCGGTGTCCATGTCATGCCCCAGCTGCAGTACACCCGCACCCGTATCGACGGCATCTCGTCGCTGGACCTGCAGCAGTCGGATTTCGTCGATCACGGTGGCGTGTCGTCGCGGGGCCGCGCCGGCCTGGCTTTCGACAAGACCATCCAGGGCACGCGCTTCAGCTGGACCCCTTATGGCTCGGTCAATGCAGTGCGCGAATTCAGGGGCAACCACAGCTACGCGATCAACGGCGGCCTGCTCGGTTCCACCAGCACCCGAGGTACCAGCGCGATGGTCGAGCTGGGTCTGGGTGCGCGTCGGGGCGGCCTGTCGCTCACCGGTGGCGTGAACTGGACCGATGGCGGCGCGCTGCAGAACGTTCTTGGTGGCCAAGTGGCCGTGCGTTACAGCTGGTAAGCCGGACACCTCCGGCAGCGCAGTTTTTTTGGTCCGCCTCGACAGCCGGGGCGGACGTGAGGAGTAGCAATCGTGGTCAAGAAAGCCATCCCGGGGCAGGGCAGCCCGGAATCCATCGACGAGAACGACAACGGAGCGGTGCTGGAGACAGTGGACGCGGGGCCCGTGGCCGCCGCCGTGCCGACACCACCGCCGCCAGCGGGCAAGCCGGCGCTCGACCTGATGAACCTGAAAGTGGAGAAGAGCTGTTCGCGCGGCCTCGCCAGCTGGCTCGCCGGCAACAAGCTTTCGCTGGCGATATCGTCCTACCAGAGCGGGCGCCTGTATCTGGTCGGCAGCGATCCCAAGGGACGCGTGTCGTTTTTCGAGCGCATCTTCGAGCGGGCGATGGGCATTGTCGGCAACGCCCAGCGGCTCTACCTCGGCGGCCTCTATCAGCTGTGGCGCTTCGAGAACGTGTTGCGCCCGGGCGAGTCGATCCACCAGCAGTTCGACAAGTGCTACGTGCCGCGCAACGCACAGACCATCGGCGATCTGGACATCCACGAGCTGGGCATCCGCAGGAACGGCAAGGTGGTGTTCGTCAACACGCGCTATTCGTGCCTGGCCGAACTGAGCCAGACCCACAGCTTCAAGGCGATCTGGAAGCCGGATTTCGTCAGCAAGCTGGCGCCGGAGGATCGCTGCCACCTCAACGGCCTGGCCATGGTCGATGGCGAGCCGCGGTACGTGACGGCGGTGTGCCGCAGCGACAGTGTCGACGGCTGGCGCGACCGGCGCCATGACGGCGGCGTGGTGATCGACATCACCACCAACGAGATCGTCTGCGAAGGCCTGTCGATGCCGCACTCGCCGCGCTGGGCCAATGGCAAGTTGTGGTTGCTCAACGCAGGCACCGGCCACATCGGCTGGGTCGATTTCGCGGAACGGAAATTCGTGCCACTGGCCTTCGTGCCCGGTTTTGCGCGGGGCCTGTCGATCATCGGCAACGTCGCCGCCATCGGGCTTTCCAAGCCGCGCAACCAGCGCTTCGAAGGGTTGCAGCTCGACGAGGAACTGCGCCAGCGCGACGCCGATCCCTGGTGCGGCGTGCAGATCGTCTCGCTGGGCAACGGTGACGTGCTGAACTGGATCCGCTTCGAGGGCGGCATCAGCGAGATCTTCGACATCTGCTTCCTGCCCAAGGTGCGCAATGCGATGGTGGTCGGCCTGCGCACGGCGGAGATCCGCGAGCTGATCACCTTCGAGTCCGAGCTCGAAGGCGCGGAGGCCGCTCCATGAGCCTGGGCAAGCTTCCCGGTACGGTGGCGACCGCCCTGGTGCTGTGCGCAGCCAGTGCGGCCACGTCCGCCGCGCCCGTCGCCGCGGCAGGCGACGCCACCGCCGGTCCGCTGACGCCGCCGGCGACGACGGCAGCGTCGATCTTCCATGCGGTAGACGCCAACAAGGACGGCGCATTGTCGCCGCAGGAGTTCGCGGCGGGATACGCCGCCGTGCAGCGGCTGATGACCCTCGAAATCCGCTTGCGCGAACAGTTCGGCCGGGTCGATGCCGACCATGGTGGCTCCATCGACGCCAGCGAATACGCCAGGCTGATGCTGGTCAGGCGCGCGGGTGCAGCCGCTCCGCCGCTGGCCGCGTTCGACGCCGACGGCAACGGATCGCTGAACTTCGCCGAGTACGTGGCCGCGATCCGCCGGCTGGCCGCGTTGCGACCGGCGCCGGCGGCGAAGTAGGGACTAGCCATGTCGCACCCATCCGCGGACGTCCGCCCGAACACCGATCCCTCCTTCGAGATCGTTCCGGTCTGGCGGAATGTCTCGCCCGAACTGATCGCCGAGCTGTCCGGCCTGTGGGCGCAGACCGGCGCGATTGCCGATCCGGCCAGTGCGGCCGCGCGCGGGCAGCAGGCGGTATGCATCGGCCGCGACGCGAACGGCGCGATTTGCGCCGTGGGCACCGCCGTCATCCGGACCCTGCCACGGCTGCGCCAGCCGATGTACTTCTATCGCCAGTTCTTCGCGCCGGGGTTTCGCGGCCAGCGGCAGACCGTGCCGTTCTTCAGGCGCGCCTGCGACATCCTGCAGGCCCATGACGCGCAGCTCGCCATTCCCGAGGCCCTCGGCATGCTGGTGGAACTGGAGAGTGCCCTGCTCGCGGCGCGCTACGTCCACGCCTGCGACCCGCATTCCGGCACCACCTTCATCGGCTACTCGCCACGGGGACTGCAGTTGCGGGTCTCCTACTTCGACGACGCCCGCCTGCTCGCGCCCGCGATGCCGGGCCGCCGCCGCGAAGGCGGCCGTTCGTCGCGGGAGTGACCGGCTCCGGCCGGTCGGCACCCTCGCTGCTATAGTTCGGGGTCAGCATGGCGGCCGCGAGGCGTCGGCATCCTTCGCGCGGACTTCCGCATCTCATCGGAAGGTCTGCGCCGGACGCGACCTGCTCCGGCTGCGTGCCCTTCAACTACCGAGTTTTCATGCATGGCCACAGGCAGCAACGTCTTCTTCCGCAATCTC